>JAFXGR010000085.1 GCA_017520155.1 Lachnospiraceae bacterium | reverse complement strand
TACATTTTTCCATCCGGAGCTCTTAATGCTTCCACATCAGGCTGAGACATATATTTCTGTAAGGTTGGCCATTTAGAAAGGTCATCGGGTAATGGAGACACTACTCCCTGTTCAATCCAGTCATAATAATAGTTGGAGCCAATTACATCAATGGCAAACATATCCGGCAGCTGATTGGAAGATGCCCAAAGCTGAATTTTATCACGATAGTCATCCCAGGTTGTGTTAATGGGTTTAATTTTTACATTGGATCCATCTTCAATAGCTTGTAAAATCTTATCATCTGCTCCTTTGGAAACCAAATTTTCGATATCCCAAAAAGCTACGCTTACTTCTGACTTTTCTGAAGATCCACTTTCCGACGACTGTACAGCATTTTCTCCGGAAGCTGCTGTATCCGATTTACCACATCCGGTAAATAGAGATACTGACATAGTCATAAGTAATACCCATGACATTATTTTTTTTAATTTCATAAATCCTCCATTTCCGAAGTATGGACTATATTTAGTGTAATAAAAGTTCTACAGTCCATGCTCCTTATAACATATATAGTTTTTATATAAACCGTTCTTAACGGCATATATCAAGTACTTTGTAACAGTTCAGTCTTCTGCTGAATAGTTATAGTATTTTTGCTATATTCTTAGCACCGCATTTCTATTCTTTTACAGAACCAACCAACATTCCCTTTACAAAATGCTTCTGAACAAAGGGGTATACACAAAGAATAGGAAGTGTAGACACTACAATTGTTGCCATCTGGATTGCTTGAAAATTAGCCCTCTGTCCCTGCCCCACAACTGCTTGTGCTTGAGGAGATAATTGGTTATTAAAATTCACAAGAATTTCTCTCATATAGATCTGCAACGGCTGATAATCTGACTCATTAATAAACAATAATGCATTCCACCACTCGTTCCAACGCTCTACAGAATAGAACAACATAAAAGTTGCAATAAAAGGCATTGATATTGGAAGTACTACCTGTAATAAAATTTGAATATTGTTAGCACCATCTATTCGTGCCGCATCTTCCAAGCTTTCCGGAATGCTCATAAAATAATTCTTCATGATAATCAAATAGAAGGTGTTTATAGCACAGGGTAAAATCATAGACCACAATGTGTTATTTAACTTTAAACTATTTACTATCAAATAAAAAGGAATCATACCTCCGCTAAATAACATTGTAAAAATAATCAAAGTAAGGAAAAATCTACGTCCCACCAGCTTCTTTTTTGATAGCGCATAAGCTCCAAAAACAGATAGTGTCATATTTACTAAAGTACCTACTACCGTAACAAAAACAGAGTTCATAAAGGATTTTACAAATTTTCCTTCCGTAAATACCACCTTATAAGATTCAAAATCAAATACATGAGGCCATAAATAGGGCACATGATTTGCAATTGATTCTGGATCAGATACAGAAACAATTAAAACATAGTAAAGAGGAAACAGGGTAATCAATGCCATGATTGTTAAAATAACTACGATAATTATATCAAAGGCTCCCTGTTTTTTCTTTTTCATACTTTTTTCTTTCACTTTTAAAACTCCTTTAATATAATCCCGGTTCTCCCATTTTTGTTACAATCTTATTGGCAATTACAATTAAAATAATATTAATTACTGACTTAAGGAAACTGATTGCTGTTGTATATCCCAAGTTCATCCCCATACCGAAAGAAGCACGATATACATAGGTATCAATGGTATCCGCCACTTCATAAACCGGCTGTGAATATAAGTTAAATACCTGATCAAAGCTGGCTCCACTGGTCATTAGGCTTCCTGCTGCAAGAATAAGCATGATACAAACAGTGCCTCTAATTCCCGGCCAGGAGATATGTATCATTTTCTGAAAACGATTGGCTCCATCAATACTTGCTGCCTCATATAGTCCCGGATCAATTCCCGCAAAAGCTGCCAAATATATGATGGTATCCCATCCCAATTCTTTCCAAAGAAAAGACAACCAAATAAAAGGACGAAAATACTGCACTGTTGATAACGGTGTTATGGCAGGCATATTAAATATACTTAGGATTCCGTTTACTACACCATTGGAGCTAAAAAAACTAATTAAGATTCCGGATAGTACCACCCAGGTTATAAAATGTGGGAACGTCAAAATTGTCTGGTAAATTCTTCTCAGTTTGTTAGATCTTAATTCATTCAATATGGTTGCTAAAATAATTGGTATAGGAAAAAGGAAGAGTAATTTTCCTCCGGCAAATACTAATGTATTTTTTAAAGCTCTCCAGAAAAGATCATCGGAAAACATTTCTTTAAAATGCCCGATTCCATTCCATGGACTAAACCAGATTCCCGTATCATACCGGAATGTCTTAAATGCAAGACTTAAGCCTCCCATTGGTAAATAGCAGAAAATCAAATACCATAGAATTACCGGAAATAGCATTAAATATAATAGCTTATCATTTCTGATTTGACGCCACATCAGCTGCCTATTTCTTTTTTTCAGCTCAGGATTTAGAACCACTTTTTCTATTCTTTTCATTTTGTAATACTCTCTTTCCTAAGTTTAGAAGTATTTTATAATTTATTTATTATTTTTAGTATAGATATATTACAGATTTTACATGTTATTTTTTTATGCTATGTTTAAATATACTGTTTTTTTTTTAGATTATGTCTATTTTTTATACAAAATGTAATTATCCTTATTTTTCTATTTCCTAAAGGTTGATTATCCTTTCTTTAGTTTCTTCTCTCTCTTAAAAGATCTGCATACCAAAAGATTACCTCTCCAATTCGGTAAAGCTCTGATTCTTTACTGCTTTTTCTCCATAATCTCTTATATTCCAAATACCATTCCTCCAGCTTGGATGCTAATCCATTATCAAATCTTATCCTTCCCTCCTCACGTTCCAAAAGATAACCTCCAATTTTATGAAATAAAATCATTCCTTCCAGTCCATGAAGATAGGAATAAATCTCCCGCCTCATCTGTGAATCCAAATACATCATTTCCGTCTTTATCTGTAATATTCCTTGTTCCAGTTTTTCTTTTACCTCTTTTTGTTTTTTTCCTCTTGCCATGATATTGCCAGCTTCCTTTGCATATAGACCCTCCTTATCATTGGCGAGTTTTTCTTTCCACCATACAAGATCATACCAATTGAAACCTTCGTATTCTTCACTAAGGCTATATAAAATCTTCATAATTTTCCCGGATGAATCTCTAAAATAAAGTGTAGATATGGCTTTATTCATCTCTTCTTTATCCAACAGGTCACCATTCCAAGAACCTTCTGCTCCATATATCATTGCCGGAAAACTATGGGAGGGAGGATTCAGATGTCCAAAATCTCCCCAATCTGTATTGAGAACCCCTACCGCTTTATACTGTTTCCCATATCTGCACATATTTCTGATATTATAATACGCAGTATCGTAATCATTAATCAGCTTATCCCATCCACTGACACCAGGACAAACATACTGATTTACTTTGTTTTCTGCATAGATCCGTGTTGAATCCTCTTTAACATACTTCTCATAGTTCCAGTTCAGACAAATGGTTTCCCCCGGCAGTTCGGCTGCCAGTTCAGGAAACTCCAACATAATATCCCCCCAAAGCATGGGAATGTGTCCCTCCATAACCACAAGATTGCAAAGCTTTTTTACAAATTCCATGTATAAAGCTTCAACGCCTTCTTCTTGAGCTCTTTTTTTATTTCTTCCTTTTCCCAGATCAAAGGTTTCGTCTGCACATAGATTAAACTTTTTTGTAGTAAATAAACTCATATATTCTAATATCATCTTTTTAACCAATACAAAGCTATCTTCATTCGAAATATCCAGAGTATGATGACGCATCCGGTCCACTAGTCCAAATTCATCTTCTCCCCTTCCTTCTATTTCACTTAGGTAAGAATATTGCTTCGTTCGAAGCAACTTATACAGATGTCCAAAGGAAGCCATGGAAGGAATAAGTTCAATTCCTCTGTTCTTACAGTACTCATCAAATTCCATAATTTCTTCTGCCCTAAGAGGAGTATCATCTCTCCACATTTCGCTCAACGCAGGAAATAAGAAACTATGCTCCACATAAAGCTGAAGCTGATTAATTTTATAATAACTGAGAGTATCTGCCAGCTTTTTTAACCATTCCAGCGTAGGAATCCGGCCTCTGGTAATATCATGATAAAACCCTCTGTTTTTAAATATGGGAGCATCCTCTATTTTAACTTTTTTAAGAACAGCACCTTCCTGAGATATTATCTGTCGCAAGGTCTGTACTCCATACAAGAGTTCTTTTCCACTTTTCCCGTAAATTATAACCTGATCTGTAATTTCAACAACATAGGATTCTTCCTCCAAAGTTTCCTGTATTTTAAAAATAAACTCTGCCTTGTCCTGCTTTTTTACTATATAGTATGAAAAACCCAGGCTCTCTTCCAGTTCTTTCTTTAAAAGTAAAGCTCCTTGTGTCTGCAGTTGATCCTCTTTTTCATCAAGGCAAATCAGTCCTCTATGGGATAAAACAAAATTGCCCTTTAACGGTTTCATTTTTTTTGGCGTTGGTATCAGATACATCTTCTCATCCTCCTTTAAATCTTCTTTTATTTTTCCTTTCTCTCTTTACCAATCAGTACATCATTAGTAAAGAGAGAAAGTAATAGACTTTCGGTCTTAATCTTAATAATTTAAGTTGAATTAACTAAAACAAATAAAGTATAATGCTACATAATAGGATCTCCAATTTTAATAGAGGAAGTTTTTATGCACAAACTAAAGATTAAACAACAGTTTTTCATTGTATTATTAATTGTATTTATCGCATTTTTATTGATTAATATAACTATCACGGATATGGCCGGTAAAGTGGTTTTAGAAAAAAATATTCAATATGCTGATAACACAGCAGAAAAAATTATGGCAGAAATAACTTATCTGCATGAAAATGCCGCTTCTATTTTTAACTACTTACAATATAACCAGCAGACACAGTACTTTCTTCACAGTAATAATTCCTCTTCTTTCTATGAGAATGTACGTGAGTTAGATTCCCTTCTTACGGGAATTCATATCATTTATCCTCAATTAGATGATATTGCTCTTTCCGGGCATCGGCTCTACTCTAATTACTTAAGCCAAGGGGATATTAATTCTCTTATTGCCTCCAGCAATAATTCTTTTTCTGCTTGTGTGGGAATCACCCAACGTCACTTTATTCATCAATCCTACGATATTGTCCGTTATGTTTCCCCCCTCTATTCCAATGCCTCAGGAAGTGATTATTCCAAAGAAATCGGTTACTGTATTTTATCCTTTCAACTAAATAAGCTGAACTGGATGAGGAATACTACAATAGAGGATACCAGCTTTATTCTTATGGATAATACCGGTAACTTTTATCCTATTAATTGTACTTCTGAGACAGCAGTCTCTGTTATAGATATTTACGATTCCCATCAGCGGCAATCAACTATTGATACTTTTCAATATTTAATCCGAACCAGTACAATACAAGACTCTCCTCTATATTTACTAAGCTGTATTGATAAGAAAGCTTTACTGCAAGATGTTCGCCTTATTCAAATACTAATTTTAATTCTTAGTACTACTACTATTTTCATTCTTATAATCGTTATAACTATGGTATATCATAATATTGTGATTCCCATTTATGCTTTACAAAAATTTATGGAAACCATTTCTAATGATACCAATAACCTTCGGGAAAAATCATTAACAGTGTATGGCAATTATGAGGTTTACCAACTGTCTCAGGCCATGAACCACATGATTCAGGAACTGGAATATCGTTCCACCACTTTGATCAATACCACAAAAACCTTATACGAAACGCAAATGGCTAAGCAAGAAATGGAAATTGCTCTGCTTCGTAGTCAGATCAATCCTCATTTTCTATATAATTCTTTGGAAACCCTCCAGGGTCTTTGTATGAAAAATGGTCTCCCTGCTGCTGCTACCATTGCTAATAATTTGGGGAAAATATTTCGCTATTGCATTAAGGGGAAAAATCTCGTCCCTTTATCCGAAGAGATAAAATTTGTTCAAGCGTATGTGGATATACAAAAAATACGCTTCGCCCATAAAGTATCTATCATATATAATTTTTCTGAACCTACCCTTTCCATGCCTGTACTAAGCATGATTCTACAGCCTCTTTTGGAAAATGCATTTTATCACTCTGTAGAAAAACGAACAGAAACCACAACTATTTATCTGGGAAGCTTCTTTCAGGATGAGGATCTGATTTTAGTGATACAAGACGACGGTATCGGAATTGAGCCTAAAGTCTTGCAGCAGTTAAAAAAATGTCTTCAATACCCTACTTCTTCTGACCCCCAGCATATCGGAATAACTAATGTACATATGAGAATTCAGCTTATGTATGGAAAACCTTATGGTCTTTCTATTGATAGTGCTCCCCAGGAAGGTACAAAAATTACATTACGATTAAAAAAAATACAACAAAAAGGAGAATAACCAATATGTCTGTTTCTGTTATTATCGTTGACGACGAACCAATGGTAATCGAATCTATAAAATGGGGAATTGAATGGGAATCCCTAGACGCCTCTTTAGTTGGAACTTTTACTGATAGTATTTCTGCTTTGGAATTTATAAAAAATAATCCTATACAAATTGTGATTACAGATATTGATATGCCTCCCTTTAATGGACTGGTTTTATGTTCACGCATTTTAAATATAAATCCTAATATACAACTAATTATCATCAGTGGATATGCAGATTTTTCCTATGCCCAAAAATCTATTCATTACGGAGCAATCGGATACTGCCTAAAACCCATTGATTATGATGAACTATCTCTTTATATAAAAAAAGCCATCAGTAGAATCTCTCCTGAACAGGCTACTTCTATTTCTCAGGATTTTATTGAGTTAATCTACGAAAATAATATTGCTCTTCTTTCTACTTTTTTGCAAAAACAGGGATTGTCTTGGCCTTATTATATTGCCAGCTCCATTAGTAGTCAGCCTGTATTTTCAAGCTTTTCAAGGCGTTTTGGACTTAATGAATATATCTATTTATCTTCCACGCCCTATGTAGTATCAAAAGAGCATAATAACAGTGTTTTTAAAGGTGTGTACCTTCATCCTCAGCCGGTGTGTATTGAAGATCTGTCTGAAGCTATTATCCAGTCCCTATATTACCCGTATCAATATTTTTTCGCTCCTCAGAACACCATTTTTACACAGCCTGCTATCTATTATGACAAGCTACTGGTACAGGCAAAATCTCTTTTTCCTCACCCCGAGGAATTAAAAAAGCTGTTACATAGTTCTAATGTAAACCACATCAGCTGGGCCACCGACTTATATAACAGTGCTTTACGTTATGTAGGACAAGAGCCTACGTATTCCCATCATCATCTTCTTTATCAATTTACTAATTTTGATGATCTTACCGATAAAATCTGTTTACTTCTTCACAGCAAAACAGATATTGAATGGGATGTTTCCTGTACCAATCGTAATTTTCTAAAACTGATTAAATATATTCAGGAAAACTTTACCACCGATATTTCTTCCCAAACATTAGCAGAAGAATTATCGTTAAATGCTTGTTATATTGGTCAGTTATTGAAAAAGGAAACAGGAACTACTCTTCCCCAATATCTGAACGAACTGCGAATTAATTATGCAAAAGAGCTTCTTATTACTACAGAAATGGGAATAAATGAAATTGGGGAAACCTGTGGCTATCAAGATTATTTTTATTTTATTAAAAAATTCAAAAAAAACACCGGAAAAACTCCCTCTGCCTTTCGTCAAGAATCTAAAATTTAAGACATTTTGAAATTCTACTGAACATACTTCAAGAAAAAAGAGGTTTTCAATACTTACTACGAAAACCTCTTTTTGGGTGTCACTATTTACAGTTCCTGTGGATAGTGACTTTTGGTTACTTTACCTTTCCTGTTAATAGAACACATTTTACGTTCTTTTCATCATCCTGTCTATGGGAATTCTTTTAGATAAATATGTACTTTTTATATAATATAAGTTACCCATTTGTTGGACAGCTCATATTATTTATAAAAGAGTAACTATTCAGAAGCGTACTAAAAAATTCTTTTGATTCCCTCTCCCGAGCTTCTTGCCAAATGAATTCATAACTACATCTATTTTCTTAATATTCCCCAACCATTTCCCAGAACTTTACCGGATAAAAGATAAGCCTTTACCTTTTTCTGCAGTATTGTATTCTCCGGATACCTTGCTATCACCCTCTCCACCTTGCCAAAAATTCTCCATTCTCCTTCTCTTTCATTAAAATCAGTTTTTATAATTTTAAAATGTTTTGCAAATCTACATATATTGGAATTTTCCCCCAATAATTCAGCCAGTTCCGGATATAGCAACCAGGAATGGCATAAATAAACTTTATCTTTTCCCCAGAATTTTTCAGCCTTTTGAATTGACTCTTCACATTTATTCCAATTTAACCGCTCTCCCTGAGGAATATGGATATTCAAAACTTCTGTTCCTCTTTTTATCATTATCCCATTTCCCACAAGATCTTCTTCCAACTCCATTTCCTGAAACTGCAGTCTTCCCAAACGGAATAATTTCATATCAATATGATGGTAAAACCATTCATATTCTCCTAACCCCTTTTTTCTATATTCTTTTTCAAAGTTTTCACACCAAAATTTAATATCCGAAAATGTATCCCAAAAAATTTTTTCTGAAATCCCTTTTTCTATATACTGATCATAGGTCTTACATGCCATAAAGCTGTACAAATAAAAAAACCACAATTCACTATTTTCTTTTTTTAAGATTTCTTTACAAAACTTTTTATGATCCTTTTCATATAATCTGCACAAATTATTTATTTCCGTAAAACTTTTTTTCAATTTCTCTGTTTCAAAAATTAAATCTCTGGGAAGATTAAGTTTATCCCAAAATAAATTTATATTCATTGCATCTCCTCCCTCCTTCTTATGGTAATTTATACTATTCGCATCTAAGAAAAGCTGTTATAAAATACAATTTATTCGGAATATATCCATCAAATTACTATTTCATAACAGCCTCTTTACTTTATTAACCCTTAATGCTTTCTCCCTTGGGAATAGGGATTGCTATTTTTTTAAAATCTTAAGTACCGTATCCTTTTTATCCGGAAGCTCATAAGTAAATACAGGATTTTCTCCAAAAGAAACAAAGGCTACAACTTTATACAATACCGTGTTCCATGCTTCTCCTCTTTTCAGTTCTGTACCGTCCGCAAGATAATATGCTCCCAAAAGCTTATCCGGAGCAATGCCTGTTAAGGGTAAAGATCCAAGAGGAGTTTCAAATACATGGGCATAGATGATATTTCCTTTCTGTGTATATCTTCCCCATTCAGGCTTTGGAAGCTCACAAGGTCCGCATCCATAAATACTTTCCTTATTTTTATCCATCCATCTTCCAATCTCTTCCAAAATATCCATGCTTTCCTTTGGGATATTTCCCCTTGCATCCGGTCCCACATTCATGATCATATTCCCTCCCTTGCTGACACATTCTACCAACTTACGTATAATCATCTCAGGAGATTTATAGTCATGGTCATAATTACAATAACACCAATGATTATTCATGGTTGCACATAATTCCCAGGGAACAGGATTTCCATTAATATCCACCACACCCTCTGTAGGAATAATCTGCTCCGGACTCACAAAATCACCGCTGTACACTGTAGGATTACCACTGATCAGACTTCCATGATCATCGCCTGCACCTTCCAAACGGTTATCAATAATTACATCCGGCTGATAGCTTCTTACCATTTTTATCAGCTCTGTTGCTTTCCACTTTTCTCCACTCATATCGTCATAAGAGAAATCAAACCATAAAAGATCCAGCTTTCCATAATTAGTAACAAGTTCTTCTACCTGCTTATGCATAAAGTCCAGATAACGATCAAAGTCTATCTTTTCCTCTTTATAAGCCTCATTATTTCTCATGGGATGCTGCCTGTCCTTATATTTGGGAAAGTCAGGATGTGACCAGTCAATAATGGAAAAATAAAATCCAACTCTCATATCTTCTTTATGGCAAGCATCTACAAATTCTCTTACCAAATCTCGTCCGGCCTTTGTGTTGGTAGCCTTGTATTCCGTATAGGCAGAATCAAAGAGACAAAAACCATCGTGATGCTTTACCGTCAATACAATATATTTCATCCCCGCTCTTTTTGCAGTACGAACCCATTTTTCCGGGTTATAATCTACAGGATCAAACAAATCAAAATATTTTCTGTACTCTTCCACTGTCATTTCTTTTTCTGACATCACCCATTCTCCACAGGCCGGAATGGAATAAATTCCCCAATGAATAAACATTCCAAAGCGGTCATGCTGCCACCATTTTACACGCTCTCTAATCTCGTCCATTCTACTCATAAATATTCAATCCTTTCTTTTCCCACTTGCATTACTTAAGTTTTCTTACCTATATCTCAACTTATCTCCCTCACAACTATTAACTGAAAAAGAAAACTTAGACTCTCTTACAATTCCACTACAGCTCCGTTGTTCAATCGGCTCTCTTCTGCAGCAAAAGCTATTAAATGACTGTCTATTGCCTGTACTGCATTACTGATATTTTCTTGCTGTTTTCCTTGTGCAATTAGGGTAATTAATTCTTTCATCATCATACTGTCGCTGCCGCTGTGTCCCACTTTAGGTGTATTTAGCTGATAATGGGTTTTATCTCCTGTAAGAAAATCAATTACTTCAATGGAATCCTCTTCCATCCGTCCTCTGATTTCTCCCTTTGTTCCATGAATTGTTATAATTCTTTCACATTCATTAGTAAAAGCACTTACGGTAAAACTAATGGTAAGACCATC
The DNA here is from genome assembly GCA_017520155.1 of Lachnospiraceae bacterium. GTDB lineage: Bacteria > Bacillota > Clostridia > Lachnospirales > Lachnospiraceae > SFDP01. The sequence continues at coordinate 43,100 of JAFXGR010000085.1, read as the reverse complement.
TTCCATTTCCATATTTACAACCTGGTGATCTGCAACATCATTATCACAAGCATAGACACATCTGCCATAAGGTCCTGTTTTCAACGCCTCAAGCAATCCTTCCGTAGTAGGATCTATAGATACTACCTTTCGGTAGCCATCCACAATAGCCTTTGGATGCTCCATATAAAATCTGGGTGCATAAAATGCACAGTCATTTCGGTGAGGACAACCGTCGGTACAACGTTTTGTTGCTCCTTGGGGAGCCATCTGGGGGGTAAATAAGCGAAGGCTTCCAAAGCTGGAAACTCTCAGACATTTTTTTCCCGTTAGCCATAGAAGAATATCAAAATCGTGACAGGTTTTTGCCAAAATAATGGGAGAGCTTTCTTTACTGTTTCTCCAATTTCCTCTGACAAAGCTATGAGCCATGTGCCAAAAGCCAATACTTTCCATATGTTGAATATTGACCATCTCTCCGATTATTCCACTATCCACCAGCTCCTTAATCTTTCGAAAAAAAGGAGAATATCTGAGAACATGACAGATACTGAGCATTCCCGGATATTGTGCACTTTTTTCCTTTAATAAGATTAAGTCCTCTTTTTTGGGACTAATGGGCTTTTCTACCAAAATATCATATCCCAGTTCCATAGCCTTTATCATGGGTTCCATATGCATATGATCCTGGGTACAAATTAAAATAAAATCTGCAAATTTGGGAAGCTTAAGGATATCTTCCCATGATTCTACTGCATACTCAGGTTCTATTTCATGTTTTTTCTGAAACTCTTCTCTTCTTTCTTTTCTTGGCTCTGCAACCGCCACAAACTTTAATTCCACAGGATTTTGTAAGGCATAAGATGCATAGGCCTCTGCACCTCTGTTTCCTGCTCCCAACAAAATTGCTGTAATCTGTTTTCTCTTCATAGTTTCCTCCCTTTTATCCCTTAACAGCTCCACCGGACAATGCTTCGATAAAGAATTTACTAGAGAAACAATACAACAAAATAGGTGGAATTACAATAATTACTATAGCAGATAGTAACCCGTTATAGTCTGTTGCAAAGCTGGTGGTAAACTGAGAAAGAATGGCCGGAACTGTCATTTTTTCCTTATCAATAATTACCAGAGATGCCCAGTAAAATTCATTCCAAAGATTTAACCAGGCAAGTACTGCTGCAGTAAAAATTCCCGGTCTTGCAATAGGAAACATTATTTTGGTGAAAGTCTGTAAATAAGTACAGCCATCAATTCTTGCCGCCTCCTCCAGCTCACCGGGAATGGTGGCAAAATAATTTCGGATTACCATAAAGCTAACGGCAATTCCGCTGCAGGCATAGATAAAGATTAACCCTGCTCTTGTATTAAATAATCCCAGATTTTTTACTAAGGTATAAACAGGAAAGGTAAGGGCAGCCGTGGGAACAAACATAGTCGCCATAAAACAACCTACAATAAAGCCCTTTCCTCTAAACTCATATCTTGCCACAACATAAGCAGCCATAGACAACATAGTAATACTAAGAACAGTACCTGTTGTTGCACAAATCAAACTGTTCATAAAATATTTTCCAATTCCAAGCTGGGTAAATACTTTTACATACCCTCCCAGATAAATACTTTCCGGCAAAGAAAACCCGGGGCTGGCAAGTAAGTCTTGCTTAAAAGATGACATTACTACCCATACAATGGGAAATAAAGCAATCAAGCAAATCACCGCCATTACAACATAGGCAAACACAGCTTCCCCTTTTTCCACACTCATGGGATTACTTTCTTTTATTTTCTTTTTTCCCAACATCTCTATTCCCCCCTTCTTTTCTTAATACTTCTTTCTGAAAAGACAGCATTTATCACCACTACTAACAACAATCCAATAACAATCTGCACTGCACCAATGGTATTTGCTCTGGCATACTGGGTTCTGCTGCTGGTAATGGCAAGTTCACGAATAATATAGCTGATGGACTTTGTTCCTGCAGCACCGTTGGTTAAGAAAAATACCTCATTATACAAAAGAAAACCTGAGGTAGCAGCCAAGGTAGTTACTGTTTTAATGGTTGGCTTTACCAGGGGAATGGTAATATACCATTCTCTTCTCCATCCCTTTGCTCCGTCAATTTTACCTGCTTCATATAATTCCGGTGCAATCCCGTGAATTTGTCCTAAAAGCATAATTGCCGTAGTACCGCAGAAAAATACATAGGCAAACACAATTGCCCAAAAGTTTACTCCTTCAACCAATAAAATACTATCTGTAAATTCAGGCTTAAACTTTTGTATAATCTGCTGAATGGGACCATATCTTGCATTATATAACTGAAGGAAAATAAGACCCATGGCAGCACTGGAGATTACGCTGGGAACAATATATACATTTCTGGCAAATTTTGAAAATTTTAATCCCTTTGATAATACAATTGCCACTAATAAAGTTAAGGGTACCTGAATACAAACTCCCACCAATGCCCAACAAAGAGAATTTTTCAACGCCTCCCAGAAATATGGATATTGCGTAAAGATGTATTGATAATTGGTAAGTAATTCTCCCGGTCCATAGAACTGAGGATTATTTAAATTTGTATAATCCCATTTACAAAAAGAAGTTACGATAATCTGTACAATGGGATATGCGTAGAACATTAAAAAACATACACAGGACGGTATTAGAAATAATATAATAAAAATTGTTCTCGCTACCTTTTTATTCATTCTCATTCTCCTTTCCTTCTCGTTATCATCTGATTCTTTCTAACAAAAATGCCTGCTTCCTTCGAAGAGGAAAGAAGCAGGCATGTATATGTTTTTCTATTAGCCGATTAACGCAGTTAATTCTGCCTGTAATTCTGCTAATTTAGCATCGATATCTGTACCTTCCACAGAACATTCGATTAATTTGTTAATAATAGCTGTCTGAACGTCTCCGCCCCATACGCTGTCTGTTGTACTAACAATTGTAGATGCGCTGTTTGCTAAAGCACAAGCTTCTGCAAGAGCTGCTACACTTGCGTTATCTGCCGCAAGAGCATTTAAGTCAACATCAGCATTACAAGGATTAGCCTGTACTTCTAAGAAGATTCTGGACTGTACTTCATCACTTGTCATATATTTTACGAATTCAAGAGCTAAAGCAGTCTGTGCTTCAGATAATCCTGCAGAAATTGTAAGTCCGCCACCTGCATTTGCAATAGATACACTTCCGGGGAAAATTGCAGGTTTTGCTTCAAAATCAACCTCTGTTAATGCACCTGCAGCCCATACACCGTTGAACCATGTATAGCAGTTTCCTGCCTGGAAATCAGCCTGGAAATCACCAACGTTATCGGAAGCATTTGCAGAACCGTTTGCCTGATCCATAGCTGCTACTGTTTTGAATGCAGTTGCAAATTCTTCAGAATTGATAATGTCTGCTGTTAACGCGCTGCTTGCATAATCTTTATTAAGTAATCCCATATAGGTATTGAAAAGACGAATAGAACCCTGTCCTGCACTGTAGGCATATGCTCCCTCAGCACCATTTGCTCTTAATGTATCCATAGCTGCCGCCATATCATCAAAAGTTTTCCATGTGTCAGGTGTTGTTGCGCCTGCTGCTGCATAAGCATCAGCATTGTACCAGAAACCTAAGGTAGTTAACTGATCATGTACAGTATAAATTTTTCCGTCTACCTGGTTTGCTGTATAGTTAAGACCAACTTTACTTTCTAAACCTTCTGAATCAATGTAGCCTTTCATATCATAAACTAATTCCTGACTAACTGCTGCCAAAGGAACCTGATATCCTGCAAAGTCTACCATATCCGGGAAAGATCCGCCTGCAATTTCGTTTGTTGCAATCTGAAGAACCTGATCGGAACCGCCGTCTAAAGCAATGGGTTCAAATTTTACAGGTCCATCTGCATGCTGATCAGCAAACTCCTGGTAAATTTCTCTCATTACTACTGCCGGATACCATGTTGCCTCATCATGGAAATATCCATGATAAAACTCAAGTACTTCCTGTTCTCCACTTGCTGTTTCCGTGGCAGGTGTTTCTGATGCAGCTTCTGATGCTTCTTGTGTAGCAGGTGTTTCTGCTGTTGTGCCGCCACCACAGCCTGCCAACACCCCTGCAGTCATAGCCATCGCTAAAACCATAGAAATAACTTTCTTTTTCATAAGAATCCTCCTTAATTATTTTCACAACCTTTTATATGGTGTGTTTTAATGCTCTTTAATTTTTACATAAATTGTCTGCTTTTGGAATGGATTCTATTTTGTTCAAAATGAATATTTTTACTATTTATTTTGTATTATTTTGCACTTTTTTGACAAAGGTAAATATTTTCCTATTTTTGTTTCTTGCAATTTAAAACCCCGACTTCCTTAATTGGAAGCCGGGGTTTTAAATCCTTCATTTTCATGAAAATCTTTTTTATCCCTGTTTTTCTTATTCCACCAATACCCTTTGTAAATCCTTAAAACTTAACACTCCATCAAGATATAGAATCATACTATTTCCATATCTCTCTTTTTTTGTGGTTCCCCAGATATTAGCCGGTACTTCTATTACATTTTCATTTCCATTCACACAGGTAACCGCCTGATATAGACGTTCTCCTGCTATTTCCTTTGTTATCTCCACATTAGGATTTGCCGGGATCTGTCCTGTTTCTTCCAAAATACGTTTTGCCACTTCTTCGCTTAACATATATTTTAAGAAACGAATACCGGCTTCTATTTTCTTCTCATCTTTTGTATTTCCCAAAATATAACCAACACCGGAAGAAATTGCCACTACGCCCTTCCCATCTTCTGTGGGCAATGGTGCATAGGAGATATTTAACTCATCACTAATCATAGATGAGGCCCAAACACCATTAATGTACATAGCTGTTTCTTTTGCATTAAAACTTGCCAGAGCATCTCGAAAATTAAAACTGTTTACAATATTCGATTGGTGCCCAATTTTTTCCAATTCCATTACTATTCTTCGAAAACCCAGGCTATTGAGATTAATCTTCTTATCTTCTATCTTTGTCAGTAATTCTGGATTTTCATCAAAAAGAAGTGCATCTGTCAGGTAAACCACATGATCCATATCCAAAATAACAGGCTCTATTCCCACCTGCTTTTTTTCCTTATATTCGTTTATTTTTTGACAGACCTCTAACCATTTTGTTCGCTCCAAAGGTGGCTCCTTAATCCCTATCTGCTCAAAGATATCCTTATTATACCAATATCCTCCACTCAATAACAACACATCGGAAACAGTATACAGTTCATTCTCCTGTGTTACCCAATACTTTAGGGCAACGGGAGAAATACTTCCTTTCAGATTCTCATCTTCCTGGATCCAAGGCATAAGGTTGAGAGCATAACCTTTTTTTACCATAAACTCATAAATTGATTCCTTTCCATCTCCGGCCGTAAAAATAATGTCAGGAATTTCGCCTACTGCCAACAAATCTCCCACTTTATAAATTACATCTGTGGAAGAGGGCATGGAAATCATATTTAACCCTATATCCGGGTTTTCCTTTTCAAAGTCTCGGTAGATTTGCCTCATTGCCACATGATCTACCTCCGTACTTCCCCATCCATGGATAAAGGTAATTTCTGTCTTTTCCCCTTCTTTCCTTTCACATCCTGTAAGACAGAAAAATAGCAGGATTACAGGAAGTAGCAGTAATGCATAGGATTTTTTTCTCATGTTTTTTCTCTTTCTTTCTTTATTTCATAATCTCTGGGGGAGCAATTTTCGTATTTTTTAAAAACTCGGGAGAAATAAGAGACATCCTCAAATCCAACCAAAAAAGCAATATCACTGATTCTTCTTCCTTCTGCAAGATATCTTTTTGCCTGTTCTAATCTCATTTTATTAATTGCATCAAATAGATTCTGTCCTGTTTTCGCCTTATATAAACGACTCAGATAGCTTCCATTGGCATGTACATCCTCGGCAATCATAGTCAGGGTAAGCCTGTCTGTATAGTGGGCATCAATATACTTTTTAAGCTTTCCGAAGATATCTTCCGAATATTTTTCTTCCTCTACTATTCCCGGAAACATCGGAGGAGTTAGTTTTCCAATGGCTTTTCTTATCATTTCCGGCAGCTTTTCAATGGCAGAAGTCTTTACTATGTATCCGCAAACATCGTATTGAATGGCCTCCTGAGCATAATCAAAATCAGCATAAGCAGATAAAATAATTATCTTTGTGGGCAGCATCTTCTCATATACATACTTCGCCACCTCCAACCCCGTTACAAGAGGCATTTTAATATCGGTGATCACAATATCCGGTACTTCCTTTTTTATCTGTGCCAGCAGTTCCTCACCGTTTTTTGCTTTATACACCAGCTTACAATCCAAGCCCTTCCAGTTAATTAGTTTTTCTAATGCTTCCAGCATATACATTTCATCATCAGCCACCATAACTTTCCACATATTATCCCCCCTTTGTATCCCTTTTTCAACCTCCGGCAAAGATTTCTTTTTTTATGGGCAGGGTTACTTCTACTACAGTTCCCTCTCCCAGTACACTACAGACTTTTAATCCATATTCTTTACCATATAAATTATGTATCATTTTATTGGTATTCCAAATCCCCACATGGGTATGAGTCCTGTCCTCTTTATTCTCTTTAACGGCATTTGGATCAAAGCCGATTCCATCATCGGTAATGATAATTTTTAACTGCTCATCCTTGGTCGAAACCTGAATGTTAATATGTCCGTTTCCTTCCTTTGGTTCCAATCCATGGCAGACCGCATTTTCCACAATAGGCTCTATACTAAGTCTTGGAACCATATAGCTTTGGTACCTGTCTTTCCCGCCCTCATAATCGATGGAATAGGTTATTTTTTCTCCAAATCTACTATTTTGGATCGATAGATAAAAATCCGTTATTTCCATTTCTTCCATCAGGCTAATAACCGGTTCATTCTTCCGAAAAATCTTCCCCTGATACAGCTTTGATAATTTAAAAATTAACTCCTGGACTTCCTGATCTTTATTTATGGCTGCTTTCATTCCTATCATGGATAATACATTAAAGAGAAAATGGGGATTCATCTGTGCCTGAAGATATTGAATTTGTGCCTGTTTTGCAAACAATTGGTTTTCATAAACTTCTCCAATCAAATAAGTAATATAATCCGTCATATCATTGAAGGTTTTGCTAATATTCTTTAGCTCCTCCACCCGGTACTCATCCAACTTAGTACTGAACTCTCCCTTTCCTACCTGTTTGATTTTTTCCGCTATGATTTCCAGAGGCTTTACATAGTAAAGAGACAGTAAATGGGCAAAAAAGGAGAGAACGATGATTAAAATAATCGCGGTAAAAAGGGTAATTAATACTGAGGTCCATAAGGAGCTTAGTATTACAAATTCTGAAATCGCTACCGTGAAGGTCAAGCCAAAGCCTGTACGGAAACTGCTTTCTAACAGACTTTTTCTTTCCTTTAATAAAAGATTACTCTTTTCTAAAATTACTCTATCCCCTGTCTTTATACTCCAGGCATAGCTCCCCATCTCTTCCAGATTCCGGTAGTTATTCTCGATTCCTGTTCTGTTTAGAACAAAGATACAAACTCCCAGATTTTCCATATTCTCATCATAAAGATAAAGACACAAATTAATATGATCCTTTTCTACCTGAAAATAGAACTCTTCCTTTCCTTCCAAAAAATCAATATACATACGATGATATTTTTTTTCAAAGGCATCATGTTCTGCTACTGTTATGGGATAATACAGATGACAAATACTTTCTCCATTTAAATTAAATAAATATATTTTTTCTATGAAAGGTTCCGAATCTTCCATCCTGTTTCTTTCCGAAAAAACACTGGCCGCATTTTCCAGTTGCTTTATCATAGTTTCTTCATTATAAACCTGTCCGGTCAAAAATGCTCTGAGACCCAGATTTCTTTTAATAGCTAAAACCATCTCTTCCAAATACTGTATCTTTATCTCCATTTTTCCATTATCATTTTCCAAAATATATAAGGTATCTTCTTTTTCCTGTTGAATATATTGATTTATGATCATTCCCACCATTACAACAGATTGAATGCTGATCGCTATGACACAGCAGACGGTGATAAGTCTTGATAATTGTTTACTGAGAGAGTAGGGCTTTTCTTTTTTACCCCAGATAGAATTTTCCAGTGTTTCCTTCATTCTCTTTATCACCGCAAGATCCCCCCTCACTTCTGTTACTCCTATTTTACACTTTTACATCTTTTTTTCAATATTGTTACATAAAAAAGCGATCTCCCTTTAAAAGACAGGAATATCGCTTTTTTATGTAACAATTATTTATATTTTCGAGCATTTTGTAAATCTGATTATATTAACCGCATTTTTGTTCCTATAATATAGTTTATGAAAAGTTATGGAGTAACTTTTCATAAAAAGACACGGAAAGTGCCGTGAATCTGATTATAGGGTTCGCGGAGCGGTTCCTATAGTATAGTTTATGAAAAGTTATGAAGTAACTTTTCATAAAAAGGCACGGAAAGTGCCGTCCATCTGATTATAAGGTTCTCGAAGAGGTTCTTATAATATAGTGTATGAATTTTTCCCTCTTTCTTTTGTTTGATACAAAGCCCGGTCTGCCAACTTATACAATTCATCGTAGCTCTTTATTTCAGGAGTACAAACAACTGCTCCAATACTGACAGACAAATGAATAGGCTCTTTGCCTTTTACCTCATAATCTTTTCTGCATTTTTCATTTATCGTCTTTAATCTCTTCTCAATCAGATTAATATCAGTAACAGAATTTAAAAAAACACAAAATTCATCTCCCCCCAGGCGTCCCATAATATCCTCCGAACGAAAAATTTCTTTTAACCTTTCTGCTACTGTCTGCAATGCCTTATCTCCTGCAGGATGCCCCAACAAATCATTTACACTTTTAAAATAATCTACATCTAAAAGAATCATAGTACCGGCTTTTTTCTGCTCTTTTATTCCATAAATAATTCTATTTTCTATCATTTGTTCCAAAGTAGCTCGGTTACTTAATCCCGTAAGCTTATCTATAGTCGCAGCCCTCTTTAGATTCTGCTCTTTTGTCTTCATCTCATGAATATCTGTAATACTGATATAAATATTAATATCTTCATCTTTTGAACTCTTAGTATACACATATTTTACCTTAATCCATACCCACTCCTCTTCCAACTTTCTATACTTTTCTTTAATATCAGGTGGTAAGTAAAACAACTGCAGCATCTCCTTGGGTGAAATCCTCATTTCATGCTTGATAGAGTTTTCTTTTCTCTTCATCCTTTCTTCAATAACAGATATCTTATTATAAAAAGCAAAATCCTTCCTATCTTCCGGATGGACACAATAAAAAGACATCTTTTGAAGCATTTCTGCATAATTGTTTACTCCATCCCACATAAAAGGGGTAAACAGATCTCTTCCCTCCTGAATCTGATTTTTTGTAATATTCACATAGAAAGATAAAAAAGCTTCCTGCCAGGTACTTCTTCTAAATCTTTCCTCTTTTTCCAGGTTTAAAGTTAATAATCGTATATTCTCCCGTTGATTTAGTTCCCTTGCCTTGATAAAAAGAAGAAGATACCCTGAGCTGAACACCAAAGATGTTTTTAAGAACATTTCGATAAAAAATATCTTTTGTATCTTTCCCATATTTACAATATCCTCTAAAATGATGGGTCGTAATACCCAGGTAGAAAATAATAGAGAGGCTGTACAAACTACTAAAAAGCTAAAATGCAGCAAGCCCATCTTTTGATTATGTATCATCACCTTTAACTCTTCTATTGGATATCGCTTATTTTCACTTAAAAACAGACACCACCACCCACTGATAAAGATCGTGATGGGTAGTACGATCTTTGCACTCACAAGTCTTGGTGAAATCAATCCTAATACGGAAACCGTAAGCCAATAAAAGCAAATAAAATTACACAAAATCTTTACCCAATGATAGGCATAAGAAAATAAACTGTCTCGTGACATTATCATTAATTCCAGGATGATAAGAGAAGGAGATGCAATCAACATAAACACAGGTGCCCGTTCTCCCACATAGATAGTAAAAATGATAATTAAAAATCCATTTAAGGTGGAAAAGGAAATCTGTTCTTCCCACCGAAAATAAGGTTTAATGATAATTATTTTATAAAAATAAAGAAAACACCACTCACTTGCTAAAAAAACAAGTAAAAATAATACTACATAATTATCCGTAATATTTTTTATATAAGAAAAAATTAATTCATTCATCCTTTTTCTCCTGATATTCTTTCAGTTTAAATAACTGAACAACAAGAAAAATAGTTATGGCTGCAGCCAAAATAATACCAACGGTCACTTCCTTTAAAGTTTCTTCAATATCTTCTTTAAATTGCCTTGCATTTACTCCCACTTCAATCAAACCTTCTGCTTTTCCATTCTCTCCCATTATCGGGGTAAGGGAAAAAGTATAGCTTCCTTCAAAACTTCCTAATTGGGAATATGTCCTTGGTGTTCCTGTAGCCAGAATCTGCTGTTCCTCACTTCCCTCATATATCCAATCATAAGGATAAATACATCCACTATCTTCTGTAGAGGTGTAGTTTACTGTAATCACATCATCCCGTATTGTATAAAGAACGCAATACAAGTCATTCCGTCCGCTCTCAGAAAGAAAAATATTATCTATTACATGCTTTACTTTCATATAATCATCATTTCTATAATCTGAAATAGAATCCAATGCCTTTAAATTCTTTAGAGGAATTTGTTTTGCCGCAAGATACCCCACATCTTCAGCTCTTTTTTCCAATTCCTTTGCCATAAGTTCCGCATATTGAGGTAACATTAAAACAAGAAGCAATATTCCCATAATTACCATAGAAAAACATATCGATATGATTACCTTTATTCTTAAACTTATTTTTTGAAAAATATATTTTCCTTTTCCCAGAAGATAATATAAAATCACAAGAGTACACAACACCAGAGCTATTTTACTGATCATGGCTCCGGTTATGGCAACAAAACTGAAATCTACCTCCTCTATAGCAATGGGCTTATCATTTCTTAAAAAGTAAACCTTGTATCTTGTACATCCGATCAATGTATTTTTTGCATTGATGGCTTCGTAATTTTCTCTCAGTAGAAACTCTTTTTTGTCCAAATCTGCTGTTTGATATAAAAATCCTGTTTCCTTTCCCCGAATCCATCCTATATCTCGAAAACCCAGATCTGAAAAGTAAAGGGTTCCATCTTTACCAAGAACAAGCTCCTTAGGAATTGATTCCCTTCTCTTTAATTGTGTCCCATCATAAACCAGCTCTTCCTCTTTCTTCACAAAATCATAACAATAAATTTTTCCATTATGGAGAAGATAATAAGCCTTTGTTTTATCCTCGGTCATCTCTGCCCTATAAATCCACAGATCTGCATCGTTAAAGGGAACTGCTCCTATTTCTTTCATCTCTTGCTGAGAATCTGAGTCTACTTCATAAAATGTCAGCTGTTTTTCACCCCTAATGGCAAATCTTACCCCCTCCCCCAAACCGGAAAGCTGAATAATTTGCGGTCGAAGCACAGGAGTCTCATGAACCAATTCATAAACCGGTTCTTTATTCCCATAAGTATTTCCTAATTTATAAATTACTTCTCTCTTTATTTTTCCATTTTTCTCTATTTGGGCAAAGGTACGAATATATAAGTTTTTATTTTCCGACTCTACAATTTGCTTTATCTCTTCCTTAGTAGTAATCAGCCTTTCTATTTTTTGGTCCTTATTTAAGAATAAAATTCTTAATCCCCCTTTATCTACAATGCAAATCTCCCCTTCCTCCCTTACTACTGCATCCACCGGAGATTCAATAAAGGTATCTCCTTCCATTATGTTAAGCCAGGGCAAGAAAAGAAGAAACAGAAAAATAAGTATGCAAATTGCTATTCCTATTATGCCTTTTTGGATTCTCATGTACTTCTCCTTTCTTTTGCTTTATCACTGCACTATATTAAGGTGCTTATACTACAAAATGCCGGAACAAGTTTTCTTGCCCGACATTTCATTCTAATCACATATTTATTATTATATTTATCTGTCAAATTATCCTTCTTTCTTTTTATCCTGTCAAATCTTATATAAAAATAAATCTCACAAGGTTAGTATTTATATTTTCTGCCAATACTAACCTTACACTAACCAGTATTACTTTTAAAGTATCTCATATTTATTTCCATAATTCAAGAACTATCTATCATATACCCATTTCCAATAATATTGGTTGATTTACTCTTTTTTTCTCACGTCAATCATCCTCTGATTGACTTAAAAAATATTTCATTCTTACTGCTCCATTTGCTTTCCCAGAAAGCCTGCAGCTGTCTGAATCAGCTTCAAATCCCCTTCATTCATCTTCTTCTTATAGTCTGTTTCCAGTAATATTACAGAGCCTATCATATCCCCTTCACTTAAAATGGGAACAGCTGCCTCATATATTATTTCTGCAGACATTTCTTTTATTATATCAATAAAATTACGGTCATCTCTTGCCGCCATAAAACTGTCTCTTTTCTCCATCCGCTCTTCCAATTCCTTAGTAAGCTCTTTCCCCAGATAAGCTTTCCCTCCGCCTCCTGCTGCAATAATTTTATCCCTGTCTGCTACCATTACAATCCTTCCGCATACCTGGCTGAGACTATCCACGTAATGTTTTGCCACCTCTGTCATCTCACTGATAGGGGAATATTTTTTCAGAATAATCTCCCCTTCTCTTCCTGTAAAAATTTCCAAAGGCTCTGACTCCCTAATTCTCATGGTTCTTCGAATCTCCTTAGGAATTACAACTCTTCCCAAATCATCAATTCTTCTCACAATCCCTGTAGCTTTCATAAATCCTCCTTATCTTGAAGGACATAAAAAATTCCTCCATTTACATTTACTATTTTGCTTCTAGTATTTGTAAAGAGAGGAATTTTATACCTTTGTTTTGAAAGCAATCTTTTTTCTAGAATAGTTACATTTTTTAGCTTCTTTTTTCCTTATTTCCTAAACTTGGCTCTCATCTTATCACCAATATCTCCGGCAAAATAATGCTTCATACAAAGAGAGGTATATCGTTCATTACCTCCCAGTAAAATTTGGGAGCCACTGCGTACCACATTCCCCTCATCATCCAGTCGGGTATTGCAGGTTGCTCCCTGCCCGCACCAGCATACTGTTTTTAATTCTTCAATAACATCTGCTAGTGCTAAAAGCTCTGTAGCTGCCGGAAAGGGCTGCAGCAAAAAGTCAGTACGAAGACCATAGCAGATTACGGGAAGATTTAAATTAGTTACCACCATAGATAACATCCTGATCTGACTAATGGTACAGAACTGAACCTCATCCAAAATAATACAATGAAATTCCCTTACCCGTTCTTTTGTGATTTCAAAATCCTCCACAATATAATCTTCTACAAATTCACATTCCCTGGATAAACCAATTCTGCTTTTTATTACCTTTTCCCCATCTCTGTTTTCCAACTTAGGCTTTAAGACCAAAGGATTCAATCCTTTCTCCTCATAATTAAAAGCCACCATTAATGCATTTGCTGTTTTAGAACAATTCATTGCACCGTATCTAAAATATAATTTCGCCATACTTCCTCCTTAATTTTTAAAAGCGGCCGCCTTTAGGGGCAACCGCTTTTTATCTCTTCCTGCCTGTCTAATATTTTTTCAAACTCTTCTTGTGGAATAGGTTTTGAAAAGTAGTATCCCTGAGCAATATAGGTTTTAATTTCTTTCATAACCTGGATATCTTCTTCTGTTTCAATTCCCTCACAGACTGTTTGAGCTTCCAGTTCATGTCCCAACATTACAATACCACGCATAATTTTAATCTGCCGTTCTCTGTCCTGCTGATTCATAAAGAAGGAGCGATCCAGTTTTATGATTGATGCCGGAATCTTTTCAAAAACCCCCAAAGAAGAATACCCTGATCCAAAATCATCGATAGACAAACGAATTCCCTTTTCCTTCAACGTATTCAGAGTACTCTTTATCATCTCTTGCTGCATCAACTCTTCTATCATAAGAGTTTCTGTAATTTCCACCTCAATATATTCCTTATCAATTCCATATTTTCCCAAAATCGCTTCAAATCGCTCCGGAAACCCCTTCTTTATAAAATGTAAACGGGAAAAATTTACAGAAATAGGAACAATCGTCTTTCCCTCATCCAACCGTTTTCTCAGCATCTTACATACACTTTCCATAATATGAAAATCAATCTCGGTAATTTTTCCGGTTTGCTCATAATAAGGAACAAAATAGGCAGGAGATTCCACTTTTCCATTTTTTAAGGGATCCAGAAAACGAACCAGTGCTTCCCCGCCAATAATCCGGTTGGTACGAATATCTACTTTATTTTGATAATATGCCACAAAACGATCATCTATCTCTATTTTTTCCAGCATTTTCTCTCGTTCGTGAGTTTCTCTAAGTTTTTCTTCCAAAGCCCTGTCAAACACTTTAATTTCACTGCATTTCCTGCTCCTGGCCATTGATAGAGCCTGATTGGAATAATTCACTGCTACCTTCATATCCTCCTGTTCTTCACTTAAGGCATAAACTCCCATACGAACTCTAAGATGATTTTCTGTTAAATTATAAATACTCTTTTGTATTTTGTTTTGGAGGTTCCTAAGACGTGTCATAAAATCTTCCCAGTTCTCCCACTCCAAAAACAGTACAAAGCTATCCCCCTGTACTCTGGATGCTATCTCTGTCTTGGAATCAACACTGTTATTTAAGAGCATACAAATATACTCCAAAAGCTTTTCTCCCATATCCCAGCCATATAAAAGGTTGTAGCTTCGAAATTGGGCAATATTAACAGTAACGGTAGCAAATTTTTTATTTCTATCCGTACGGAGCCTCTTATTTCCCTGATAAATCAGATAATTTAAATTCCAGATATCCATGATGGGATCCTTATGCATAATCTTCTGAATTTTACTGCGTTCCCTTAATATCAAAATTAATGCAAATAATATAGCACAGATCCCCGCTAGTAAAAAAAAGATAATATAAAAACTGTAGTTTTCCATAAAATCTACTAATGTCATGTCTGCCATGATATCATTCCTTCGTATCTTAAATTACATCATAATCGTAACAATTCACCTATATCTCAATTCATCTCGATGTTTTACCTCCATTCTTTCAATTACCTTTATCATATCTCATTTATTTTTTCAGTTCAATAAAAATTGTTCCATTTTTATCAGAATATTTTCCGTCAATTCTAAAATCTGTCTGGCATCCTTCTCCTTTAAATCCATTTTTTTATAACTATAGACAAAATAAGGGGTTCCTTTTGCCGTAAAAGTTAGCTTCCCCTCAAATTCTTTCAATAAAAGGGAAATATTTTCAATATTTACCTGGGCATCAGGACGCAGATAAAAGTATATTTTTTCCTTCTTTCCCTTTACTTCCGTAATATAGATTTTATGAGCCTGAACCCGAATCAGGGCAATACGAAGAAGATGTTCCACACTTTGGGGAACTTCTCCGAAACGATCTAAAAGCTCCTGCTTCATTTCTTCACTTTCCCCTTGATTTTCCACGGAAGCAATTCTTTTGTATATATCCAGCTTTTGTACTTCATTCATAATATAAGAGGGGGGGATATAAGCATCCACATCTAAATCAATGAGAGTATTAAAATCTTCCAGTTGACACTCTAAACCTTTCAATTTTTTTACTGCCTCATTAAGCATCTTACAGTATAAATCATAACCCACAGCCTCCATATGACCATGCTGCTTTTTGCCCAACAGATTACCTGCACCCCTAATTTCCAAATCCTTCATAGCAATTCGAAATCCGCTTCCCAAATCCGTAAATTCACGAATAGCCTGAAGACGTTTTTCTGCCACCTCTTTTAATACCTTGTTTTTCTGATACAGGAAAAAGGCATAAGCTACCCGGTTGCTTCGTCCCACTCTTCCTCTAAGCTGATATAACTGGGACAGCCCCATTTGGTCCGAATCATGAATAATCATGGTATTGGCATTGGAAATATCCAGTCCTGTTTCTATAATAGTGGTGGATACCAGTACGTCAATTTCACCATTAATATAGTCATACATAATTTTTTCCAGCTCAGTTTCCTTCATCTGCCCATGAGCAAAGGTTACTGTGGCTTCAGGTACAAGCTGACTAATTACAGCCGCCATATCTGCAATGGTATTTACACGATTGTATACATAATACACTTGTCCTCCCCTTGTGAGCTCTCTTACAATAGCTTCTCGGACCATTTCTTCATTATATTCACAAACGTAAGTCTGGATAGGCAGACGTTCTTCCGGGGCTTCCTCCAATACACTCATATCCCGTATTCCGATTAAGCTCATATGAAGAGTTCTGGGAATGGGGGTTGCGGTTAAGGTTAATACATCTACATCATCCTTTAACTGCTTAATCTTTTCCTTATGGGTTACTCCAAAACGCTGCTCCTCATCTACAATTAATAACCCTAAATCCTTAAATTCCAAATCCTTGGATAAAATTCTATGAGTTCCGATGACAATATCCACCAGACCCTTTTTCAAATCGGTAATGGTCTTCTTTTGCTGGGTAGAATTGCGAAATCGTGACATTAAGTCAATTCTTACCGGAAATTCCTTCATTCGCTGTACAAAATTATTATAATGCTGCTGGGCCAATATGGTCGTAGGAACTAAAAATGCTACCTGCTTACCATCCTGTACCGCCTTAAAGGCAGCCCGTATAGCAATCTCTGTCTTTCCATAACCCACATCTCCACAGATTAAGCGATCCATAATCCGATTACTTTCCATATCCTCCTTTGTGGCCTGAATGGCATTCAGCTGGTCCTGGGTTTCTTCAAAAACAAACATTTCTTCAAATTCTCTTTGCCATACGGTGTCCTTTCCAAAGGAAAAGCCTTGCTTATTTTGGCGAATAGCATATAGCTCCACCAGCTCTTTGGCAATTTCTCCTACAGCTCCTCTTACCTTGGTTTTTGTTTTCTGCCATTCCTTTGTTCCCAGCTTATTTAATTTGGGCTTCTTTGCTTCTGCAGAGGCATATTTTTGAATTAAATCCAGTCCCGTAGCCAGAATATACAAATTTCCTCCATCACGGTACTCAATTTTAATATAATCCTTTACAATTTTTTCTACCTCTACCTTTTCAATTCCTCGATAAATTCCTAAACCATGGGTTTCATGAACTACATAATCTCCGATTTTTAGTTCTGTAAAATCTCGGATCTTTGTCCCCTCATACTGTCGGATTTTTCTCTTCTTTTTTTTGGGAGAACCGAAAATATCACTTTCCGAAATTACCACAAACTTTAGTAAGGGATATTCAAATCCTCTTTTTACTGCACCGTAGTTAAGAATAATCTCTCCCACCTGAGGATTTCTATAAGGATCTTCCGTGTAAATTGCACTTAGCTGCTCCCCTCGCAGATCCTCTGCCAGACGCTTTGCTCTTGTTCTGGAGGGACATAATAAAATCATTCGATAACCTGCTTTTACATATCGCTTTAAGTCCTTTACCAAAAGCTCAAAACTGTGATTATAAGAAGCAATACTTTTTGCCGTAATATTATAATTAAACTTCGTAGGAATACTGTGATTTCTCTCCTCCATATATCCCAACTGAGCAAAGCAAAAGTCCATAATTTTATGAAAAATTTCTTCCTTGGAAAACAGAATATCTGCCTGTCCTTTCAATACATATCCTTTTTCCAAACGATGAATCATACTTTCTTTAAATTCATGTTCTATACCTTCTGCATGCTCCTTGATTCTCATAGGCTCATCTAAAAATACTGCTGTCTTTTCCTCACTGAATAAGTCTAAAAAGGAGCAGGTATCCTGAAAAAAGTATTTTATATAGCTATCCAGATTTACCATCTGTCTTAACTCCAATACTTGCTCCTTCAGTTCTTTAAGGTGAGTTACTATTCTATGTGCTTCCTCTGTGAGAAATTGTTTCCTAAAAATTTCAGCGGCTTCCTGTCCCTCTTTTTGAATCCGATCCATTCCCATAAGAAGTCTGTCCTGCCGGATAATCATCTCTACTGCTGGATAAAGAACAATAGATTCCAGCTGTTCAATAGACCTTTGACTTAGTACATCAAAGCTACGGATGGATTCAATGGTTTCTCCCCAAAGCTCTATACGGTATGGATTTTCCTGAGTGAGATCAAAAATATCAACAATCCCTCCTCGGACACTGAACTGTCCTGCCGCCTCTACCTGATATACCTTTTCATATCCCATTTCCACCAGTTTTTTGGAAAGTACCTCTTCCTCAATCTCTTTATTTTTTTCCAAAAAAATCCTGTTTTCCTTCAGTATATTTACCGGAATCATTGGTGTCATGAGAGCACCAAAAGTAGTAATCACGGTAACCGGTTTTTCTTCCATTACCCGTTTTAGTACCTGAATTCTTTTTTTAATTAATTCATTTCCATGGATATCTGCCTGATAAAAGATTAAATCCTTCCCCGGAAAAATCACTACGTTTCTGTCATAAAAGGAAAAATCTTCTGCCATTTCTCTTGCTCTGATTTCATTATAGGTTACGATAATTTTATATCTGAACCCTTCTGACAGTCCGGCTATCATATGCAGCTTTTGGGAGTCAATACATCCGCTAAGGGATATTCCTCCTCTATTTTGTTCCATATTTTTTTTCATTTCAGAATATTCTGCCAGCTCTGACAGGGGTTTCATTATTGCTTCCACTTATTCTACCTGCTTTACCTTTTTATTAAAAATATTCATTGCCTGATCAGTTTCATCCAAAACCATTAATTTTACAGCTTCCATAGCCTTAATACAGCTTTCATCCATAAGGATTCTTTCTTCTTTTTTGAAATATCCCAAAACATAATCTGCCAGATCATATCCCTTGGGCTTTTCTCCTACTCCCATTTTAATCCTTAAAAACCGGTCATGTCCCAGGTGTTTTAAAATACTTTTTATTCCATTATGCCCACCGGCACTTCCCTTTTTACGGATTCGCAATTGTCCTACATCCAAACTGATATCATCATAAATAACGATCAAATTGGTTTCTTCTTCTATTTTATAATAATCAACCAGTTCCCTTATGCTTTCTCCACTTAAGTTCATATATGTCTGGGGTTTTGCTAAAATTACTTTTTGCCCCTCCATTATTCCCTTTCCGATTAAAGCCTTATGCTTTTTTTCCAAGACAGATATGCCTAATTTATCTGCCAGATAATCAATAACATCAAATCCTATATTATGTCTTGTATTATTATATTCCTTTGTGGGATTTCCCAGTCCTACGATAATAAACATTATTTTCCTCCAATTTTTTTCCAGCGAAAAGGCTGCCTTTCGGCAGCCTTAACCTTGCTTATAAGCGGTAATTTTGTAACAGCCCGGCCTGCGCCTAAACTGTTACAGTATTTCCTACTCTTCTTCTAACAAAGATTTCTGATATCTGTCTAAAATAATAGACTGAATCATTTCACGGGTAGAAGAGTTAATGGGATGGGCAATGTCCCTATATTCACCATCTGCTGCTTTTTTACTTGGCATAGCGATGAACAGACCTTTCTCGCCTTCAATTACCTTTATGTCATGAACAACAAATTCATTATCTAAGGTAATGGAAACTATGGCTTTCAGTTTTCCTTCTTTGGTAATTTTACGTACCCATACATCTGTGATTGTCATAATGCGTACCCTCCCTGGCTTTTGATTTGTTGTTAAACAACTGCCTTACATAAAGTAACGGTCTGTCTTCTCAACAACAATTTTAATTCCATCTTCGCCCTTATGATATGAGTTTGCCTTAATGGTTGCCCTACTCTCCACGATGCAATTCTCGATATGCGTGTTGTCACCAATATATACGTCATTTAAAATAATGGAATTCTTAATTACACAGTTGTTCCCGATGAAGCTCTTTTTAAATAAAATAGAATTTTCCACCTCACCGTTTACGATACAACCGCTGGAAATCAAGCTGTTCTTTACATTAGAACCTATATTATACTTTGCCGGTGGCAAATCTTCAACCTTAGAATAAATATCCGGATAAGTTTTAAAGAAATATTCACGAATATCCTTATTCAGAAAATCCATATTTGCTTCAAAATAATCCTCTGTATTGGCTATATTCTTCCAATAATCCGTAATTTTATACCCATAAATCCTTTTTAATTCCTTGTAACGAATCAGAACATCTCTTACAAAATCGTATCGATCCTCTTTTGCACATCGCTCAATCATTTCAATTAAAAGTCTTCTGCGTATAATATAAATACCACAGGATATGGTATTTGATTTAGCCACAATGGGCTTTTCCTCAAATTCCTCAATCCTGAAATCCTCATTCATTTTAATGGTACCGTAACGCTCCAGCAAAGAACCCTCTGGCATATCCTTGCACACTACGGTAACATCTGCTTTTTTTCTGATATGGTATTCCAGTACCTTATCAAAATCCATTTTATAAATACAGTCTCCGGAAGCAATTACCACATAAGGCTCATGACTGTTTTTCAAAAAAGACAGGTTCTGGTAAATGGCGTCTGCCGTTCCTTTATACCAGCTGTTGTTTTCCGAAGTCATGGCCGGAGTAAAAACAAATAATCCTCCCTGTTTTCTGCCAAAATCCCACCATTTGGAAGAACTCAAATGATCATTTAAGCTTCTGGCATTATACTGGGTAAAAACTGCCACCTTCTGAATCTTGGAATTTGACATATTACTTAATACAAAATCAATACTTCGATAACTTCCGGCAATGGGCATTGCTCCTATTGCCCTTTTTTCCGACAATTCTCTCATTCGATGATTATTGCCGCCGGCCAAAATAATCCCAATTGCTCTCATTACATATCACCTGCCTTTATCAAGTTTTTTCCGCTTTCCAGGTGCATATCTTTATAATCATCTGCCTTGGTTATTCCATAAATACAGCTGTTCTTACCTATGGTTACTCCCTTGGGCAGCCTGCTCTTTTCTCCCACACAAACCAAACCATGATTATAAATATGAGGAAACTCTTCATTGGAAACCTCCTCTGATATCCCCATACTTACTTCATCCTCAATTATAGTGTCCTCTGCCACAATGGATTTATTGATTCTGCAATTCTTTCCTATGGTTACATGGTTCATAATGATAGAATCACGAATTTCACTGTCTTCTTCTATCACTACTCCACATCCGATTACCGAGTTATAAACCCGTCCGTAAATCTCACTTCCTTCTCCCACAATACTTTTTTCTATTACACTGCTTTCGGAAAAATATTGAGGAGGAAGTATTTCACTTTTAGTAAAAATCTTCCAATACTCTTCATAAAGATTAAATTCAGGCACAATGTCAATAAGTTCCATATTTGCCTGCCAGTAAGATTCCAGAGTTCCTACATCCTTCCAATACCCATTAAATTCATAAGCATATAAGGATGCTTCATTTTTATAGCAATAGGGAATAATGTGTTTTCCAAAATCAAGTGCCGGCTGGTCTGCCATCTGAAGCAGTGCCTCTTTTAAGGTTTTGAAATTGAATATGTAGATTCCCATAGAAGCCAAATTACTTCTAGGATTAGCAGGTTTTTCTTCAAAATCAATAATTTTTCGTTTCTGATCTGTAATCATGATTCCGAAACGGCTGGCTTCTTCCATTGGCACCGGCATAACTGCAATGGTACACTCTGCATTATTTTGCTTATGAAAATCCAGCATAACCTCATAATCCATCTTATAAATATGGTCTCCCGATAAAATCAGTACGTAATCCGGGTTATAAGTTTCCATATAAGCCAGATTTTGATAAATGGCATTGGCTGTTCCCGTATACCATTCACTGTGGGTACTTTTTTCATAAGGAGGCAATACCGTTACTCCTCCGATATTACGGTCTAAATCCCAAGGAATTCCGATTCCGATATGGGAGTTTAGCTTTAGCGGCTGATATTGTGTTAATACTCCTACAGTATCTACACCAGAGTTAATACAGTTGCTTAATGGAAAATCGATAATGCGGTATTTCCCCCCAAAGGCTACTGCAGGTTTTGCTACTTTGGAGGTTAACACTCCCAGTCTGCTGCCCTGTCCGCCTGCCAATAACATGGCTATCATTTCCTTTTTTATCATGTCCTCCCCCCTAACTCTTTCTATATGAATATATTACTTATCTACAGCAGCTTTGCCTATTTTTCTTTAGTGTTCCCATTATAACATACACTTTTTATAAAGTGAATAAGTTTTACAATATTTTTACTTTATTCGGTAGCATTTTTGTGCATTTTTAAGTAAAATATCTATAATTTTCGCTATTTTTCTGTATATTTAGCTATTTTTCGATGTTAAGTGTTCTTTCTTTCGACAACGAAAAAATCTTTGTTTTTTATGTAAATACGAGTATAATAGGAATATATTTCTTAAAGTTAAGAGGGTTCTATTATGTTTGAAATTAATTTTAAAAAACCAATTCATATTTACTTTATCGGTATTGGCGGCATCAGCATGAGCGGTTTGGCAGAGATTCTTTTAAAAGAAGGCTTTAAAATTTCCGGTTCTGACTCTACTGCCTCACCTTTAACCCAAAAACTGGCCTCCTTAGGTGCCAATATTTATTACGGTCAGTCCGTCTGTCATATGGATGAATCTGTAGATTTGGTAGTGTATACTGCTGCCATCCATGAGGATAATCCGGAATGGCTGGGAATGAAGGCTTTAAACCTTCCCAGTCTTTCCCGTGCTGAGCTTCTTGGACAAATGATGAAAAATTATGATATGCCCATAGCCGTCAGCGGTACCCACGGAAAAACCACTACAACCTCCATGATCTCCCAGGTTCTTCTGGCTTCTCATACAGATCCCACCTTATCTATTGGGGGAATTCTTCCTTCCATCGGAGGAAATATCCGTATCGGAAGCTCTCCTTATTTCGTTACCGAAGCCTGCGAGTACACCAACAGTTTCTTAAAGTTTTTTCCCAAAATCGGTATTATCTTAAATATAGAAGAAGATCATATGGACTTTTTCCATAATATTCAGGAAATCAGAACTTCATTCCATGAATTTGCCTCTCTCCTTCCTTCTGAGGGAACTTTAATTATAAATCAGGAAATTGAAGAACTGGACTTTATCACTAAAGATCTTTCCTGCTCAGTGATTACCTATGGCTTTACTCCGGACTGTGACTACTATGCTTGTGATATTGCCTATGATGAGCTGGGGCTTGGCTCCTATCGTCTGGTACGAAAAGGCAAAGATGATGTTTTGGTTTCCCTGGGAGTTTGCGGAAGACACAATATTTCCAACTCCATGGCTGCCTTTATCCTTTCTGATCTGCTTTCTTTACCGGAAGAAAATACCTGCACTGCTTTACAGGAATTTAAGGGCTCTAAGCGTCGTTTTGAGTATAAAGGCAAAATTGGTGGAATTACCATTATTGATGACTATGCTCATCATCCTACAGAGATTGCCGCCACACTGGAAGCTGCAAAAAATTACCCCCACCATACCCTGTGGTGTATTTTTCAGCCCCATACCTACACCCGTACTAAAGCCTTTCTTTTAGATTTTGCCAAAACCCTTTCCCAGGCAGATAAAATTATTCTTGCAGATATTTATGCTGCCAGAGAAACAGATACCCTGGGGATTAGCTCTGCCCTTCTGAGAGATGAAATTATTAAGCTGGGAAAAGAATGTTATTATTTTCCTACCTTTGATGAAATTGAAAACTTTTTATTGGAAAATTCTATCAACGGTGACCTGTTGATAACTATGGGGGCCGGAGATATTGTAAAAGTCGGAGAAAATCTATTGGGATTATAATTATCCACATTGTCCACAGAAAAAAAGCACGATTTTTGTTTTTTTCTCTGTGGATATTTTATTTTTTATCCACCCTCCTTCTTTCACTGATTTCCTTGATTTTTCCACTGTTTTTTCTTTTGTATTATTTCTATCCACTTAATTATCCACATTATCCACAATTTACACATGCAGGTTATACCCCTTGAGTATGACGGCTTCGCTGTTTTTTCCAGCTTTTCTTTTTCTTTTTTTATGCTATAATGGGTAATACCTTAAAGGATTATCCTTTTATCCCTATTATAATCCTTTAAACTATCCTTAAGGGAAAGGCCTGGTTATATGAATTTTATCTCTATTAAACAGAATAATATAAATACATATTCTTTAATTTCAAATCAGTTTCTGGATTCGTTTCTGGCCCATGCCAATGAAATCCAAATTAAAGTATATCTTTTTTTACTTCGCTGTCTTTCGGAAGGTAAATCTACGGATATTTCTTCCATGGCAGATTTTTTTAACTATCCGGAAAAGGATATTGTAAGAGCTCTGACCTATTGGGAGAAGAAAAATATCCTTTCTCTAACCATAGATTCCAAAGAAACTATTACTGAAATACAGCTTCTTGATTTTCCTTCCTCTAAGGAAGAACATATAATCAAGGAAAAATCCCCTGCTTCGGCTGTTTCTTCTTCCTTAGCAGCTGCTGTAAAAACAGATCCTTCTCTTCCTTCCGAAAAGAAATTTCATAAGCCGGATTATTCTTTGGATCAGCTGGCAGAATTCCAATCTCGGGAATCTACCTCAGAAATTTTATTTATTGCAGAATCCTATTTAGGAAAAACCTTAAGTGCTTCCGATATTCGTTCTGTTTTATTTATTTCCCAGGAGCTTAATTTTTCCGTAGATTTAATTGACCATCTTCTTCAATACTGTATTGACAGAGGGAAGAAGGATTTTCGCTATATTGAAAAGGTTGCGATTAATTGGGCAGAACATAATATTACTACCCCTTCTCAGGCAGATTCTTTTTCTTCCAAATATCAGAAGGATGTTTATACGGTAATGAACGCTCTGGGAAAAAATAATACTCCCACCCCTAAGGAGGCCGAGTATATTAAGCGCTGGTACCAGATTTACGGTTTTTCTTCCGATGTGGTTTTGGAAGCCTGTGAACGTACTGTTCTTGCCACCGACCGTCATCGTTTTGAATATGCAGATAAAATTTTAAGCAGCTGGAATAAAGCAGGAGTTCATCATAAGCCTGATATTGATAAAATTGATGCCGGTTTTCACGCCAAACAAAAGAAAGCTTCACCGGCTTCAAAAAACAGTTTTAATCATTTCCAGCAAAACGAATATGATTTTGAACGATTAGAAAAGGAATTACTTAGTAATTAAAGGAGAGTTACTATGGCCATTACCAATTCCCAATATCATCAGATTATGAAGGTGTATGAGAATCGACGTTTTCTTTCTCATTACGCTTTAGAGGAAAAAATAAAGGAAATTGAAAAACAGGTACCTCAATATTCCGCTCTTTGTCACCAAATTTCCTCCCTTTCCGTGGCCTGTGCCAAACAAGCTTTACAGGGAGATGATTTGGCCCTTTCTTCCATGAAGGAAGAACTTTCCTTACTTCGCAGGAAAAAGGAGGAGGTTCTTGCTAAGGCAGGCTATAGTTCTGAGGATTTACAGCCTTCCTATATTTGTTCTGACTGTAAGGATACAGGTTATATTGATTCCCAAAAATGTCATTGTTTTTCGCAGCAGATTATTGATTTGCTTTATGAACAATCAAATATTAAGGATTACTTAAAAGAAAATAACTTTTCTGCCTTATCCTTATCTTATTATCAGGGTGAAGATCTGCTTCGTTTTCAAAATGCAGTAAAAACTTGTAAAGATTTTATCCATGATTTTAATTCAGACTACCATAATCTGTTTTTTTATGGTACAGTAGGTACGGGTAAGTCATTTTTATCCGGTTGTATTGCAAAAGAATTACTGGATTCAGGACATTGTGTCATCTATTTTAGTGCTGCCGCTCTCTTTGAACGGCTGGCCCAGTCTTCTTTTTCTTACACTAAGGAAGATGAGGATACCCTGCAGGACGATTTATATTCCTGTGATTTATTAATTATTGATGATTTGGGAACGGAAATGTGGACCCATTTTTCCTCCTCCCAATTTTTCTCCTGCCTGAACGAAAGAATTTTAAGAAAAAAATCTGTGATTATTTCTACAAATTTATCTTTACAGGAGCTAAGGGACCGTTATTCTGATCGAATCTTTTCCAGAATTACCAGCAATTTTGATCTTTGTAAAATAACCGGTCCGGACATCAGAATGCAGAAAAAACGTTTCAGTCATGGAAAGTGAGGTTTTTATGTTTAAGCGCGAAGAAAAACGAAATTTAGAATCTATCCCCGTTGGTTCTTTAGGTATGATCCCCTTAAAAAGCTGTGAAGAGCTGGGTAAAAAGGTGGATTATTACTTAGTTAAATGGAGAACAGAACGGGAACATGAACATAGAGATAAATTAGTTTTTGCCGGTTATCAAAGAGATACCTATATTTTATCAGCTAAAACTCCCCGTTTTGGCTCAGGAGAAGCAAAGGGGATGATCAATGAATCTGTTCGTGGATATGATGTTTATATCCTTGTAGATGTTTGTAACTACAGTTTAACCTATTCTTTAAGCGGTCATACCAATCATATGTCTCCCGACGACCATTATCAGGATTTGAAGCGTATTATCGCTGCGGTAGGAGGAAAAGCCCGAAGAATTACTGTGATTATGCCCTTCCTTTATGAAAGCAGACAGCATCGCAGAACTTCTCGTGAATCCTTAGACTGTGCTTTGGCATTACAGGAACTTGTAAGTATGGGGGTAGATAATATTATTACCTTTGATGCCCATGATCCCAGAGTGCAAAATGCGATTCCTTTACATGGATTTGAAACAGTACAGCCTTCTTATCAATTTATTAAAGGTCTTCTTCGTAACGTAAAAGATCTTACTATTGATGCAGACCATATGATGATTATCAGCCCGGATGAGGGAGGTATGTCCCGTGCAATTTACATTGCCAATGTATTGGGATTGGATATGGGTATGTTCTATAAGCGACGTGACTATACCAAAATTGTAAATGGGCGTAACCCTATCATTGCTCATGAATTTTTAGGTTCTAACGTAGAAGGAAAGGATATGATTATTATTGATGACATGATTTCCTCCGGCGAATCTGTAATTGAAGTTGCTGCAGCCTTAAAGAAACGTAAGGCTAACCGTATTTTTGTATTTTCTACCTTTGGTCTTTTTACCAATGGTTTAGATAAATTTGATGAAGCTTACAATAATGGTACCATTACAAGAGTTCTTACCACAAATCTGATTTACCAGACACCGGAATTATTATCAAGACCTTGGTATATCAGCTGTGAAATGAGTAAATATATTGCTTACATTATTGATACCTTAAATCATGATTCTTCTATCAGTGATCTTTTAGATCCTGTGGAAAAAATTCAGAATATTGTTAATTCCTATAAAGCAGGATTACTTCAATAAATACAAAAGGCAAAACAGTTTTTGAAAGCGTGCTTTCAAAAATTGTTTTGCCTTTTTCTGTGCTGAATAATTATAAAAGATATTTTTTATATGGTGTTAATCCATAGAATAACAACATTCCCAAGATACCGCAGGAAATAATTTCTCCCGCTCCTACTGTGATCATAAAATACCAATAGCTTCCCTCAAATTCGTATATCTTCATTAAAATCCAAGGTACAATAATAGCATTGGATAAAATAGGAGGCACTGGGGAAAGTTTAGGATATTTTCTAAGTCCATAGGTTCCCAGGGCACCTAATAAAGTAGCCATACTCCCAAATACTATATCCAGAGGCAAAGAACCGATAAGGATATTACTGATTAAGCATCCCAGAAATAATCCGGGAATAGCTGCCGGTGTAAAGGCAGGCAAAACAGTAAGAGCCTCTGAAAATCTTACCTGAACAGCCATATTAGCTAATCCCATAGCGTTGGCTACTAAAGTAAGGATGACGTATAAGGCTGCAATCATTGCAGCCTGTGTAATCAATAAAGTTCTCTTTTTCATTTTCTTCTCCTTTAGTTTTGTTTTAGGTCAGGAAGGTCTCGAACTGACCGAAAGATATGATAACATATCCTCTTTAAAAAAGAAACTTTTTCTTTTATTTTTTCCTTATATAGGTAATAAACTGATTTCCCGCATTTTTAAACATCTCTGCAGAATCATTTTTTCCCTTTTTCTCTACAGTGCCTTTCATGGGATCCATTAGGACAACATTTTGTTCATTAAATCCCACAATCAGATATGCCTCTTTTTCACTTATAATTCCAAGAACCGGTATATCCTGGTCTATATAATAATAAACACTATCCAGACTGCCGTCCCACAAATCAATAATCTTATGCTCTCTTAGATTTTTTTCCAATACAGCCTTTGCATCCTCTCCCTTATCCAGCTCAACCTGTGTCTTTTTTGATATTCCTTCAAGACTTAACATGGTATCCAGACAAAGAGCCAAAGGACTGGTTTCCTGATCTGCTTTCTTAGGTGTTACAGCCATAATCTGATTCTTGGTATATTTTGTTCCCTTCTTCCATATATATGCTCCCTCTTCATCTATTACTGTTCCTGACAGTTCCAGAGCCCTTAATACAGCCTCTGATGAAAAGTGACTTACCATATCCAGTCCCTTGGGACCATATACATAAAATCTGGATTCTTTACCTATTTCCAATGCCAGCTGCCGTTCTCCCTCATAAATTACCTCCTTGGGATTCATTATTTTGAGGGTGGCAGGATTGATGGTATTTTTCAGTACAATCTGTACCATCTTTTTATATATTTCCTGATTAATGGTTGAAATTATATTAACATTTCCTTTTTCTATATCGTTGCTGGCAATTTGGTCACCAATAATTTGGTGATAATTATTGTCTTCCTCCATTTGGATTCTTTCCAAAGTAATCTGGTTTGCACTTATCCGGCAGTTAGTTACATATATCCCCTCTTTTTTATACTCCTTTAAATTTTTTCCCTCTGTATTTTTAATAATTACCTTATACATGGGATAAAGAAGATTTCCCTTTACCTCTTTTCTGATCTCAGTCTTTTTGGCCAATCCGTAAATCAGGTCCTCTTCCATAAATCCTAAAACTTTTATATATTCATCATATCCTGCCTTCAGCTCCATTACCGAGCCGTTGCTTAAATTCATCCACCGCAGCATAGAGGCTGAATCCACCTCTCCCATAGCAGGCCAACAAATCATTCTTCCTGATGTTGAAATAGTATATCCACCCTTTCTTAATCCTTCAATAACTACCGTATAACTCTTTTCACTTACATTAACATCATACAGCTGTCCCTCTAAAATAAAAAAGAGATGATTTTCCATATTCATATATAATAGATTATTAATTTCATTTCTCAGAATCTGTTCTGATTTTTCGTAGGGAATAAAAATCAATTCTTCTGTGGTGTTGGCAGTATAATCAAAATAATAGACGGCC
The DNA here is from genome assembly GCA_017520155.1 of Lachnospiraceae bacterium. Lineage (GTDB taxonomy): Bacteria > Bacillota > Clostridia > Lachnospirales > Lachnospiraceae > SFDP01. Next base: position 13,733 of record JAFXGR010000085.1, on the reverse strand, counting down.
AATCCAACTTCTCCCTCATGCTGTCCCCGATTCATATACCCGTATACACCAAAGGTAATACTTCCGCTGTCTTCGATATTTAAAATTTTAATATCAAAATTACGATTTAGCGTTCTTTCGTCCATATCTTCTTTTTGATAAAAAGAAAATATTTCCGTAAATTTATTATCATTACTTCCATAGGAAAACAGCCGTTTTTCATTTACAAAGGCAAGGTTTGTACCTCCTTCACTCTCCATCATCTGCACTTCTTCACTTCCTATTCCCAAAGTAATTTTATCGTTACCCAGGGATTCCTTGGAAGGCCAAAAAATCTGGTCCAAGGTTCTTTCATAATTTAGAAGATACATTCTGTTTGGCGTATAACGAACCCGGTAATACTCTTGTACGAAGCCATATTCCTCTTGTGGTCTGTTATTTATGGCCACCATATAATTTAACAGTACCATGGCTGTACTTTCATCAATCTCCTTAATTTCAATGGCAGGTTCTGTAATTTTTTTTATGGGCAGCTGATCCCACATAACTTGTTTAAGACTGCTGTTAATGGTAACTTTATGAAAATCCGTATTGCTTTGGCTTGAATTACTCTCCAGATATTTCTTGATCTCATCTCCCTCTGAATCCGAAAAGGTGGTCTCATGGAAGGATAAGATATAATCCAGTTTTTCCTTTAAATAATAATTTTCCTTTTCAATAAATCGGGTATAATAATATATTTTTTCTCCATTTTTCATGGTTAAAATAACAATAAATGTGTACTCCTGCTCTTCCCGTGTCAGATCTTTTAGCTGAAGACTAAAGCGTATATCCTCTTTTGTTTTCTGAACAACAGAAATATCACTTCCTTCAACTAATCTTTCTCCGTCAATGCTTCGCACCTCATAAGCTATTTTTTCTACAGGCTGATCATATTCTTTTATGGATATCATAATTTCCCTGTTATTTTTTATAGGAGTAATATTATTCTTAAGATATAATTCTTCTCTCTTAGATTTATATCCATACATCCTATTTATTTTATAACCATCTGATACTACAGACACTACAGGAAAGGCTGCCTTAGGCATTTCTCTTGTCATTTCTGCATTTTCACGATTCATTATCTGATCGGCTATAAAAATAGAAGCCAAAAAGATCAGTACTGCAGCTAATTTTTTTATCCAAGCTTTCTTCATTCTCTTCCTCTGTCTGACAGCAATTTCTGTAAAGTGGTGTTTACGTTAAAATAATCTGTCACCTTATCAATCTTACTTTCTCTTTCTTTTTCATCCAATACAGCACGAATTAATATATTTTTCGGTGTATGTTCCATATCAATAAATTCCATTACCTGTACCTGATACCCCTGTTCCTCCAACAAATTTGCCCGAACAGCATCTGTAAGCAGAGCGGAAATCCGTTCCTTAATTAAGCCGTATTTTAAAAGGGGAGCCAATTCTTCACATCGAATCTGCTTATTTACCTCATGTTGACAGCAGGGAACGGTAAAAATTACCTTAGCTTTCCAATCTATTGCCTTCATCAGCGCATAATCAGTTGCTGTATCACAGGCATGAAGGGTAACCACCATATCTACCGCTTCACCGGTATATGTGCTTACATCACCGGTAATAAAGGTAAGATGCTCATATTGATATTTTTTTGCCAGTCTGTTACAATCTTCGATTACTTTTTCTTTCAGATCCAGTCCAATTACCTGAATGTCTCTGTTACATATTATCTTCATATAATAGTACAGGGCAAAGGTAAGATAAGATTTGCCGCATCCAAAATCAATAATATTTATAGTTCTGTCCTTAGGAAGTATAGGCATAATATCCTGAATAAATTCAAGGTATCTGTTAATTTGACGAAATTTATCATAATGACTTTTTACAATTTTACCCTCTCTCGTCTGTACCCCCAGATCAATTAAAAAGGGAACGGGAGTTCCTTCTTGTAAAATATATTTTTTTATCTTGTTATGGGATAAATCAATTTCCTTTCCGGCAGTAATCTGTTTTTCTTTTAGGGTAACTTTACCTTTTTTACTTACCAGCACTGTAGCCTGAACTGTTTTTGATGTCAGTTCCATTTGACTAAAATCCTGTTCCAGATACTCGGCTACTTTTTCTACAGTCTGCTCCTTATCCATATTTTTATGAAAAATCTGATTGTTTTTCCATTCACTAATCTGATATAACAACTCTTCTTTTATTATTGTGGGTCTGATTTTTACCTTTGTAATTTCTTTTTTTCCTTTGGGATTGCTGATAATAATCTGATATAATTCCTTTCCCAACTGCTTTCTGCATAGCTCTCTTACTTTATCCATTATCTATTCCTTAATTCTTCTTTACTCTTTTCTTCTAAGTGTAATCTTTTTTTCCCAAAGACACAACTATAAATTGATGTAACTATTCAGCCTTAGGACTTTCTGTTACAAATTATTTCGTCTTCCATAGATTTCATCATAGAAAAGAAGCATAATGAGATGACGCAGCATTTCTCTGTTCACTCTGTCTCCTCCCCCAATTCTATTTACAATTTCTTCTGTCTTTTCTTCTAATCTGTTTTGATCCGGATATTCATGGTAAATAAAGCTGTCTTTATCTTCCAGGGTATCTACCGTTTTTTTTACTTCTTTTAAATATTGTTTTATTTCCCTTCCATACAGTTGACGAAAATAATCCCAGTCCCTTTTTTCTTTTTCTGCCTCTTTTATTTCCTTAAGTATAGGATAGGTCATATAATAAGGCTTTGGCTGTCTTCTTCTTTCCATAAAACTTCCTTTTTGTTTTTTATTAGAGTATGTTTTTTTCCGGATAAAGTATACAGAAATCCTGTATTCTTGCAAAAAATCAGACCGATACGAATATTTCGTATCGGTCCTATTTTTAATATGATAACAGTTCAGCCTTTACAGTACCCACATTTAAAGTGGCTTTCAGCCGGGGGCGCTGCTTTCTTTATCTCTACACTTTCTCCCATGACCAATCGGCTAATGATTGGTCATGGCTAAACTGTAATCTAATATCTTATTGATTTGATTCTTGCCATTGCCCTTAAAAGGGAGGTTTCTGCACGTGCCATATCTGTCTCTTCATGTCCCTGGCGGATTCTGTTCTCCGCTCTTTCTTTAGATGCTTTGGCTCGTTCTTCATCAATTTCAGCTGCCCATTCTATGATTTCTGCCAAAATTGTTACCTTATCCTGTAAAATTGTTGCAAAACCGGAATGAAGGGCTGCCACCTTTTTCTCTTCTGAGGTAATGGTAAGAACTCCCGGCTTGATAATTACTGTAGTGGGGATATGATCTTTATAAACACCAATTTCTCCCTCTGTGGTATTAAATTCTACCATAGAGGCTTGCCCTTTATAAAATACACGATCCGGTGTAATTATCTCCAGGTCAAAATTTCTATCCTCTGCCATAGGTAGACCTCATTTCTTATTTCACTTTTGCAAGTACATCATCAATGCTTCCTGCATTCAGGAAATAGCTTTCCGGTATACTGTCATGTTTTCCTTCCAGAATCTCCTTAAATCCTCTGATGGTTTCATTAATGGGAACGTATTTTCCTTCCAATCCTGTAAACTGTCCAGCTACGAAGAAAGGCTGAGAAAGGAATCTTTGTACCTTTCTTGCTCTGGATACTACCAGCTTATCTTCCTCTGATAACTCATCCATACCAAGAATTGCAATAATATCCTGTAATTCTTTATATTTCTGAAGAATTTCCTGTACACCTCTGGCTACATTATAATGCTCTTCTCCCAAGATTCTTGGATCCAGAATTCTGGAGGTTGATTCCAGGGGATCTACTGCAGGATAAATACCAAGCTCTACGATGGAACGAGATAAAACAGTGGTTGCATCCAGATGTGCAAAGGTGGTTGCAGGAGCAGGGTCTGTTAAGTCATCCGCAGGTACGTATACAGCCTGTACAGAAGTAATGGAACCATTCTTTGTAGAGGTAATTCTCTCCTGAAGAGCACCCATTTCTGTCTGAAGTGTGGGCTGATATCCTACTGCAGAAGGCATACGTCCAAGAAGTGCTGAAACCTCTGAACCTGCCTGCGTAAAACGGAAAATATTATCAATAAATAATAATACATCCTTTCCTCCCTTGTCTCTGAAGTATTCTGCCATGGTAAGACCGGTTAAACCAACTCTCATTCTGGCTCCGGGTGGCTCATTCATCTGACCAAATACCATGGTTGTTTTATCAATAACTCCGGATTCCATCATTTCATAATACAAGTCATTTCCTTCACGGGTTCTTTCACCTACACCCGTAAATACGGAATATCCGCCATGCTCAGTGGCAATATTACGAATTAATTCCTGAATTAATACTGTTTTTCCTACACCGGCACCTCCGAAAAGACCAATCTTTCCTCCTTTTTGATAAGGACAAAGAAGGTCTACTACCTTAATTCCGGTTTCTAATAATTCCGCTTCTGTGGACTGCTCTGAAAATTCAGGTGCAGGACGATGAATCGGATCATATTCCACTCCGCTGGGAGCGGGCTTATTGTCAATGGGTTCACCTAATACATTAAAAATTCTTCCTAATGTATTCTCACCTACGGGTACGGTAATAGGAGCTCCTGTAGCCACAGCATCCATTCCACGTACCAAACCGTCAGTAGGTCCCATGGCAATACATCTAACAATATCATCACCCAAATGCTGTGTTACCTCTACTACTAAAACCTCACCAGCTTTCCTGGTAATTTTAATAGCTTCATTTATTTCAGGAAGTTGTCCGTCAAATTTAACGTCCAAAACAGCACCGATAATCTGTGTGATTTTTCCTGTGTTTGTTCCTGCCATTGTTATTTCCTTTCCGTGGTGCTCCTATGATATTGCCTGGGCACCCGCTATAATTTCTGTTAATTCCTGTGTAATTGCCCCTTGACGGGCTCTGTTATATTGTAATGTTAATTTATCAATAATTTCTTCGGCGTTACTTGTTGCAGAATCCATGGCCTGCATTCTTGCACCATTTTCACTGGCTACTGACTCTAACATTCCTCCGTAAATCAAACTGGTAATATAAGTCGGAATGATTAACTGCAAAGCTTCTTCTTCCTTTGGCTCAAAATTCATAGGAATTTTATCTTCTTCCGTTTGCTGTACATTCTGATCTGCCTCTACCGGAAGAAGCTTAATTAAAGTAGGAATATGAGATACTGTATTTTTAAAGTGAGTATAGGCCAAATAAATTTCTCCCACTTCACCCTTCGCAAATAAGTCTAAAGCTTCTTTTGCAATTTGTCTGGCATTCTCATACAAAGGATAATCAATCAAATCACTGTGATCTGCTACGATCTGATATTCTGTCCTTGCCATATATTCCTTTCCTTTTTTTCCTACCGCTGAAATCATTACATCCTCTCTTTTAAAATCCCCTTGTGTAATCAACTTAATTACGTTGGAATTGTATCCTCCCGCCAATCCTTTGTTAGAGGTAATCATAATAACCAACTTCTTACTACTATTGGAAGGATTTAAATAGGGATGATTTATATTTCCGGACTTTGCCAACATACCTTGCACTGTACGATACATGGCATCAAAGTAATTGGTAGTCTCTTCAGCTCTCTGCTTTGCTTTCTGAAGCTTAACAGTAGAAACAAGTTTCATAGCTTTTGTGATCTGCTGGGTACTTTGTACACTTCCCCTACGCCTTTTTATGTCTCTCATGGAAGCCATAATATATCACCTTTTCCTATCTGAATTTTAACGAAACTGTTTCTTAAATTCTTCAATAGCTTTTACTAACGCAGCTTCATTTTCCTCAGAAATTACCTTTGTATCTGCAATACTCTGGGGAATTTCAGGATATTTTGTATCAAGATAATCAAAGAATTCTTTTTCAAATCTTGTAATATCTTCTACCTTAACATCCAGTAAATATTTATTGGTAACTGCATAAATAATAATAACCTGATACTGTACCGGCATTGGCTGATACTGAGGCTGCTTTAATACTTCCTTAATTCGTTCACCCTGAGCCAGCTTTTCTTTTGTATCTTCATCCAAATCAGAACCAAACTGTGCAAAGGCAGCCAATTCACGATACTGAGCCAGTTCCACACGGATAGGGGCTGCAATCTTTTTCATAGCCTTAATCTGTGCTGCTCCACCTACTCGTGACACAGAAAGTCCCGCATTTACCGCAGGGCGGAAACCTGCGTTAAACATTTCTGTTTCCAGATAAATCTGACCATCTGTAATGGAAATAACGTTAGTAGGAATATAAGCAGAAACATCTCCTGCCTGTGTCTCGATAATGGGAAGTGCCGTTAAGGAACCTCCACCATATTCTTCACTCATTCTGGCTGCTCTTTCCAGTAGTCGGGAATGGAGATAGAATACGTCTCCGGGGTAAGCCTCACGTCCCGGCGGTCTCTTTAACAAAAGGGATAAGGTACGGTATGCCACCGCATGCTTACTTAAGTCATCATAAATGACAAGTACATCCTCTCCCTTTTCCATCCATTCTTCTCCAATGGCACATCCGGAATAAGGAGCAATATACTGAAGGGGTGCCAATTCACTGGCTGTAGATACTACTACTGTAGTATAAGCCATTGCACCATTTTCCTCTAAGGTTTTTACAATATTGGCAACGGTGGAAGCTTTCTGTCCGATTGCCACATAAATACATTTTACATTCTGTCCCTTTTGATTGATAATCGTATCGATGGCAATGGCAGTTTTTCCAGTCTGTCTGTCACCGATAATTAACTCTCTTTGTCCTCTTCCGATAGGAACCATGGAGTCAATGGCCTTAATTCCGGTCTGTAAAGGAGTATCTACTGATTTTCTGGTAATTACACCGGAGGCAACTCTTTCAATCTGACGATATTTATCTGTTGCGATGGGTCCTTTTCCATCGATGGGCTGTCCTAAGGAATTTACTACACGACCAAGCAATGCATCACCTACCGGTACCTCTACTACTCTACCGGTGGTCTTAACGATATCACCTTCATTAATATTTTTCTGGTTTCCAAGTAAAACCGCACCTACGTTATCTTCTTCCAGGTTTAATACCATTCCGTATACTTCGCCGGGAAACTCTAAAAGTTCTCCCTGCATTGCATTTTCCAAGCCGTGCACACGAGCTATACCATCTGCTACCTGGATTACGGTACCTACTTCAGATACTTCCATATCAGCAGCATATCTCTTAATCTGATCCTTAATGACTGAACTAATCTCTTCTGGTCTTAAATTCATGGATCTTACGCACCTTTCTTTTTTATTTCATAACAGCTTCTTTGTACTGTAATCTTTATACAATGATTAAATCTGTACCTTCAGCAAATCTTTTTGTAACCGGTTCAGTTTTGTCTGAATACTGCTGTCTACAACCCTGTCTCCAATCCTAATCTGCATTCCCCCTAACAAGGCAGGTTCAATAAAATAATGCATTTCCATTTCTTTAAAGGAGGTTGTATCCAGTAATTTCTTACAAAGTGCTTCTCTTTTATCCTGGGGAAGGGATATGGGAGTTGTTACATAGCATACTCCAATCCCTTTAAAGGCTTTTATTTTATCCAGAAAATAATCCAAAATCTCCATCATATTTTCTGCCCTGGATTTTAAGATAATAATCTCCAAAAAGCCAAGAATCTGAGGATCTGTTTTTCCTTCAAAGACTTCCCTGATGGATTTTATTTTTTCTTCTCCTCCAATTCGAGGATGGGTCAAAAATTTCAAATAATCCGGATGTTCTTCAAAGATTCCTCTAATCCCGGTAATTTCCTGAAGCATAACCTCTGTTTTTTCTTCTTCTACGGCCAATTCAAACAAAGCATCCCCATAGGTCTTTGATATTAGCTTAGCCATGTACTGTCACCTATTTCCTTTAATGTTTCATCAACAAGGTCATTTTGAATCGTTACATCCATAGAGGATGCTACTACTTTACCCGCCATCAAAGCAGCTACAGAAATAATTTCTTTCTTCACCTCATCTGCCATTTTCTGCTTCTCAAGCTTTACTTCTTCTCTTGCTCTTGCTATGATTTCTGCCGCCTCTTCCTTAGCCTGAGCCAAAATACGGTTTTCATTTGCAAGGGCTCTTTTTCTGGCATCGCTTAAAATGCTTTCTGCCTCTTTTTCAATATTTTTTAATTTCTCGTCATATTCTGCTTTTAAGGCTTTTGCTGCCTCCTGATTACTTTTCGCATCTTCCAATTCTGCTCTGATTTTTTCCTGTCTCTTTTCCAAGAAAGCTCTGGCAGGATTGAACAGAAAATAGGACATAACAAGAAATAGTACAACTACTGCAATAATCATTAATACGGCATCCGCAAACAGCTGAAGATCCAAGTCAAATAATCTTGGTGCCATCTGAGTTGCCACGGTAACCTTCATTGCACTAAACATAGTATTCAAGTTGACGCCTCCTTTCGTTATTCTTTATGATGGAAGGCTTATGGTAATAAAGGTTTTACGAATAATAACAGCATGGCAATCAAAAGACCATATAAACCTGTTGTTTCTGCTACTGCCTGTCCTAATAACATAGTAGAAGTTACATCTCCCTTTGCTCCCGGGTTACGTCCTACTGCTGCTGCTGCATGTCCTGCAGCAATTCCCTGACCTACACCAGGTCCGATACCTGCGATAACAGCTAATCCTGCACCAATTGCTGAACATCCTAAAATAAAATTATTATTAAATTCCATCTTGTTTTCCTCCTGATATTATCTTTTATTATTCTGTTGTCATTGCATCTGAAATGTATGTAATGGTTAACATACAAAATACATAGGTCTGAATTGCTCCGGAGAACAAATCAAAATACACATGTAATGCTGCGGGCCAAATTAAGGCAAACTTAGAAAGCAAACCATAAATCAGGGCCATAATTACGGTACCCGATAAAATATTTGCAAATAAACGCAGCGACAAGGATATGGGAACCGCCACATCTCCTATCATATTAATGGGTGCCCAAAATACCCAGGGATCACACAATCCCTTAATTACCCCACTGACCTTCTGATATTTAAATTTATTAAAATGTATCAGGGTAAAGGTCATCAGTCCCAGGGGTAAGGTTACACCATAATCTGCTGTAGGGGGCCTTAAGCCAAATAATCCGGAAATATTGCTTACCAGGATAAAAATAAATATGGTCCCGATATAATTTAAAAATCCGGGAGCATTTTTCCCCATGGTATTTCCTACCATACCATCCAGCATTTCTACAATAATCTCTACCACATTTTGAAACCCTTTAGGCACCTCTGTAGCCTTTTTCATTGTGTTTCCGGCGATGATTGAGAAAATTGCCAATACCAGCATTACAATCAACACACAAATGTGTGTAGTTGTTATCCATACCCTTTGTCCAAATAATTCATAGGAAAATACTCCATGAATCATGAAATCAATGTTAGCGGCATCGGATAACAAAATTCCTCCTACCATATACTCACCTCCTTCTCAATTTACTTAAAATTTTATGCGTAAACGGCTGTAAATAAGCACCTGCCTTTAATCCCATAATCCCTGCAAAGGCTGCAAGGGGATTACCAAAATCAAGTACACATAGTACTCCAAAGGCAATGATAATTACACCGTAACGTACCATATTTTGCGACAATGCATATTTTACTGCTGCCTGTCCCATATCCAGAGCCTTATTTAGCGACCAATACATATGGAATGCGGCCAAAACAGCTAATATAATACCTAAGCCTAACCCTAGGGAAAAATACAGCTTTCTTTCTAAAAACCAGATCAGAATAAGCCATACCAAAATTCCAAAAAACAGGATTCCTGCCAAAAGCTCCCACAAGGTTTCATAGGGGTTGTTGTTTTCCATTCTATTCTTCCTTTTACTCTCTTGCTTAAGGTTTCTGCCACTTCATTATTGATCAGCACAATTCCCTTAAGATCTCTTTCCTTTTTTCTTTTTTTTCCGGGATTCATATAATGTTGAAGGAAAGCTTTCTTTATCATCATAAATCCTTTTTGCCAAAAGAAAAATATTTCTTCCTCCTGCTGCGGCCCCTACAAAAAAGAAAATAATGAACATAAAAGAAGTTCCTATTTTGCTGTCAATAAAGTACCCCAGATAAGAACACATAAAAATAGGGACTAACATGTGAATAGCAAACTGGCTGATTAATGTTAAGCATTGAAATACCTTTTGATTCTGATTCACATATTACTCCCTTCTACTATTTAATCATTGGATTTACCACACATCTATGAAAAGTCACTCCGTAACTTTTCATAAACTATACTATATTATAACATTATAACTCAAATTTTAAATAATAGTTAGTAAATTTTTCCTTTTTTCCAAAAATATTGCATTTTTTTTGTACTTTTTTAATAAAACACGTGATTTCCTATGCGAATTCCGTTAAGTCCCTCAATGGGAGTACGAAAAAACACACAGCTTCCCACATTATTCTGTCCTGCCATTGCCTCATCTGCTGCCTTATAGCAGGCTGCCGTTGCCCTGTCTTCTGCCAGAGCCAAAGCCAGTCTTCCGCTGGCTACCGGTGAAAATTGATTGTTCTGATAAACTACGCCCACTACCGTATCGGGAAATACACCACTAAGAACACGGTTGATTACTACGGCTCCCACCGCAAGCTGACCGGCATAAGGTTCTCCACCTGCTTCACAGTAAATGATATTTGCTAAAAGCTTCCGATCTCCCTCTTCAAAGCTAACCTCTGAAATATCTCTCCATTTAGACTGTGCTGCCAAATTAGAAAGTGCTTTTTCCTCTGCCAGCTTTTTCTTTAAATACTCAATATTGGCTTCCTGCTCTTTAATCTGAGCCTCATAGGCCAGTGCCTTTGCCTCTGCATCAGAAATCTGTCCACTAGTAGCAGAAATATTGGTGGCAGTTTGTTTTACATAGGAGTTCACCTTTTTCTTTTCTTTTTCTACCTGCAGCTTCAATTGATCCAGCTGTTCCTTCTCCTCTTGAAGCCGGGCTTCTTCTTCTTCAATCATCTTCCTTGTTGCTTCATACTCCGTCAGTTTTTCCCTGTCGTATTCTGCAATCTGTTTAACATAATCTGCTTTATTTAAAGCAGCTCCCAGAGAGCCTGAAGAAAAAAGTGTTTCCAAAAGTGCATAATCATTTCTCTCATACATAAAACGGATTCGTACCTTCATACTTTCGTATTGATCCCGTTCAGTTATCTTCGCTTCATCAAGCTCCTTTTGTGTAATCTCAATTTCCTCTTCCTTACTTATGATCTGCCCTTCCAGATCACTGAGATTATTACTTACTTCTGTCAGCTTATGATTTAATTCATTTAGCTGAACCTCCAGATTATTTTTTTCTTCTTTTAATTCTTCCAGGTTTTCCTTTGTTTCCTGCAGCTGTGACTGAGTCTCTTTTTTTTCCTGCTGTGCCTGATTCAGCTTTTCCTGGGTAGAAGTGGCGTATACATAGCCTGCCGGTACAATCCCCACAACCATGGATAGGGTGAGAATCCCTACAAGCCATCCCTTAACTTCTGCCTTCATACCGTACCTCTCTTTACAAATTCATGGTAATCCTTCGGCCTGTTGCCTTATATTGATAGTAGCTTACTCCTGCTGCATCAAACATTCTCTTTGCCGCCAGATCAGAGGGTGTTCCACTATATTTATCATCCGCATAAATTACGGTAGTAATACCGCTTTGGATAATTGCCTTAGCACACTCATTACAGGGGAATAAGGATACATACAGCTTGGCTCCCTTTAAACTTCCTCCCCGATAATTTAAAATCGCATTCAGCTCACTATGGGTAACATAAGCATATTTTACCTCTGTAAATTCTCCCTCTCTTTCCCAGGGAAAATCCTCATCATGGCAACCTGTAGGAAAACCGTTATAGCCCATAGATAATATTTTATTATCTTCACTGACAATACAAGCTCCCACCTGTGTATTGGGATCCTTGGAGCGCATACCGGAAAGATAAGATACCCCCATAAAATATTCATCCCAGCTGATATAATCTTTGCGTTTCACCAAATACCTCCATCAGAAGAAAAATCCTGTTATTTCTATTTCGTACCGAAAATACGATCCCCTGCATCTCCTAATCCGGGAACAATATAGCCATGATCATTTAATTTTTCATCTAAAGCTCCAATATACATATCTACATCGGGATGAGCTTCTTCCATAGCTTTCACCCCTTCCGGCGCAGCCAGAATACACATAAAATGAATCTTTTTACATCCTCTGTCCTTTAACATCTGAATGGCAGCTACAGAGGATCCTCCCGTTGCCAACATGGGGTCTACCACAAATACTTCTCTTTCTGCACAATCAGCAGGAAGTTTACAGTAATATTCCACAGGCTGAAGACTGTCAGGATCACGGTACAACCCAATATGACCGATTTTTGCTGCAGGAATCAAATTTAAAATACCGTCCACCATTCCAAGACCTGCTCTTAAAATAGGAACAATAGCCATTTTTCTTCCCTTTAACTGTTTTACTGTTGTTTTACAAATGGGAGTTTCAATTTCCACGTCCTCAAGAGGAAGTTCTCTTGTTGCTTCATAACAAAGAAGTCCTGCAATTTCAGAAATAGTACTTCTGAAGTCCTTGGTTCCTACTTCCACCTTTCTAATGTGTCCGATTTTATGCTGAATCAAAGGATGATCCATTACTACTACTTTTGCCATAATTAGCTCCTTTCTTTTGTCTAAACTCTTTAATTTTCTTCCTGTTTCCTATATTCAAAACTGCAGTTTGATATTAACAATTGCGGTTTATCTTTAAATACCGAACTATTATTATTTAACTGCTTCTTTCCTTACTCTTCAATCAGTCCTATTCTTCTGCAGTGATTTTCTCCCTGAGAAAATTCTGTATTTAAAAAGGTTTCCAAAATCTCAATTGCCATATTTTTTCCAATCATACCTGCTCCCAAGGCCAACATATTGGCATCATTATGAAGACGTGTCATCTTTGCGGCAAAGGGGTCGTTACAAAGGGCGCATCTTACCCCTTTTACTTTATTTGCCACAATAGAAATACCAATTCCGGTAGTACAGATAACTATTCCCTTCTGACATTCTCCACTAGCTACTGCCAAAGCTGCCGGCTTTCCAAAATCGGGATAATCACAAGACTTTGTATCATAACATCCAAAATCTCTATACTCAATTCCTTTTTCTTTAAAATACTCAATAATAGCTTCTTTCAGAGCAAATCCACCGTGGTCACATCCTAATGCTATCATAGTTTTCCTCCTTTGTCTTAGAAACATATTTCCAATTTCTCTCTATCTAATCTACAAGTATACCATATTTTCTCCATATAACAAAGCTATTTATACCCGAAGTACCTGATAACCCGCCGCTTTTAGCAATCGATTCATAATAGCCTGACCCAACTCTCCCTCAGAAAAAGCCTCAGAATAAATGACTTCCACCTCTTCCTCATCAAATTCCCGTAAAATCTGATACAAGGTTCTGGCAATTTCTATTTCCTTTCTTCGATCTCCTGCATTCTTTACAATTCCTCTTTTATACTGATCTTTGCTTTGGGTAGTGGCAATAACCCCTACCTTCTTTCCCTCCTTTTCCCTGCTTTCACAAAGCCGGTTAATGGCAGCAATTACCTGTTCTTCCTTTCCCTCTACAATCTGAAGCTGTCCTTTAGGAGCATAATGACGGTATTTCATCCCCGGAGCTTTGGGCGCTTCCTTGGAATGTGGATCAAGAATAGCCTGATCCGTCTCAAC
>JAFXGR010000084.1 GCA_017520155.1 Lachnospiraceae bacterium | reverse complement strand
TGCCTCCACCTTCCTTTAGACTCCACCTCGCGATGGACGCCCTTAGTCTTGGCTATATCCTTCCCACTACTAGGGCGGATTAGGAACTTTCATCCATTAGAAACGTGCGCCGCTGGGCGCACCGCAAAAAAAAGCAAGCTGCTTTTGCAACTTGCTTTTCCAATTCCCGATTTTCTTTATTTCATACTTCAAGAACTTAAGCTTAGCTTTTTCTCTTTTTATACGATGACAGGAATCAAAGGCACTTAGAGTCTATATAGCAATAATACTTTTACTACTCTTTATTGACCATTTCACAAGTTTGCGAAAAACGCATTCAGGTTATAATGTAACCAACCTATAAAACTGAGCTTCTAACTCAATCAATAAGGGCGGCAAGCCGCCAATCGGCAGTGGACCCGGCTGTCCGTATGGCCTTAACTTCCTAAGGAAGTGGTCCGTAGTAATCGCTTTGAAGACCGGGGTAAAAAATATATTCTTACCTGTTTGCCTCAAGATTCAATTTGTTTATACCTTAATAGATGATATAAGTCAAGTATTTTTCCCTATATTTATATTTTTTTAGAATCCCCTGTCTTATCCTTCTTTTATACCTTGAAATTATTTACTATTTCTCTTAATTTGCCTGCGATCTTCTCCTGATCTGCTCCCATTTCATATACTTCCCCTACTACCTCAGACATATGTTCAACAGATTGGCGAATACTCATACTGTTTTCTGCTGTATTCTGGGCAGCCTGAGCCACACTTTCAATGGCAATGGAAACCTCGTGGAAGGCCCGTTCCATATTTTCTGCCATAGCCCTAATCTGATCTGCACTATTTCCTACATTAGCTGCATCTTTGCCATATTGCTCACTTACTTTCACAAAACTGTCATAATCCGGTGTTACCGTATCACTTAAAAAGGCCAACAACTCCTTTGTTCCCTGAGCCATAACACCAAATACTCCCTGAACCTCAGAAATGGTATTTTGAATTTCCTCTACTGCCTTCGAAGTTTCTCCTGCCAGCTTTCCGATTTCTGTAGCAACTACAGCAAAACCTCTTCCCTGTTCTCCTGCCCTGGCCGCTTCAATAGAGGCATTTAAGGACAACAGATTGATCTGCTCTGCAATATCAGAAATTAAATTGGCCATTACTCCAATATTTTCCACTACCTTTGTATTCTTATAAGCAGCCTCCAGTTCCTTTTCTCGCTTACTGTATATCTGCTTTGCATATTCATAAGCCGCTTTGCTGTGCTTTTCCATTGTGCCGGCACGCTCTTTTATCTCCAAAGCTGTTTCACTGTTTTGTACTGTCTCAGAGGCTAAAATCACCATGGCTGAATTTACTTCTTCTACCGAAGCTGTCACTTCCTCTGTGGCTGCACTGGAGGACATCATGGCTTCATTTACCTCTGCCATATAGCTTTCAATTTTTTCAAACTGCTTCATCAGCTCTTCTGTGGCATTGGAAAGATCCGTACTGGAGGTATTAATCTTTTGTGAATATTGGGAAATATCTCCAATTACCTTTTGATTACTGGTAAACATTTCATTTAAGGAGCGGCTCATTTCCCCTAACTCATCCTGTTTTCTCTCTTCTAATTTTTCTATGGTTAAATCTCCCTGTGCCAGATGACCTGCGAAGATCTTAACCTTTTTAATATTCCGAGAAATTCCCTGTACCTGAACCACTACTGCTACAATACAAATAAAAAGAGCAGATGCACAAACGATCATCATTTTGGAAATTAAGGTCTGTACCGGAGCATCCAGCTCTGCCTGCGGCATATGAATCATCAAGCTCCAGTTTACTCCCTCTACAGTATCATAATATAAATTATACTGCTTTTGTTCCTGTGTATAATATTCTACTCCCTTATCTGTTGACAAAATCCGGGAAGCTGCCTGGGCTAAGGACGTGTTACTTTCTTCTGTCATCTTCATTGCATCAGCTACCTTATTTTTATCATCACAATGAAGATAAGTTCCTTCTTCTGTGGTTAAAATAGCTCTTCCTGCTTCTCCTACCTTAATAGCCCCTACCAATTCCTGAATGGAGCCTAAGGCAATATCTACCGTTACACAGCCAATATACTTTTGATTTCCTGCATCATATACAGGAGCTGTACAGGAGGCCATAATTACATCCAGTGTGGGATCATAATAGGGGTCCGTAATCACAGCTTCTCCCCCTGATTCCTTTGCCAGGGTATAATATTCCTGAACGAAGTAATTATATGAGGCATTGCTGTAATCGTAGGTTAATACTGTACTATCTCCGTCTTTGTACCAATAAGGTCCTACATATTCCCTAGAAGCATCATAAACCCTTGGTTCAAACCAAATTCCGCTTCCCATAACTAAATTGTTATCCCAGATAATTTCTTTAAAGGCAGACTCATAATCTTCTATTTTTGTAGATTTATAGGTGGCCCCCACTACTCGGGATAAATTCATGGCTGTATTTTTTATCACATGTAAATCAGAGTTGATTTCATTAATATTGGAGGCCAATTCTGCTTCCATTCTGTCGGTTATCTGTTCAGTAATAATTTTCCTGCTGGAAGTTCCGCTGATCCAAGTTAAAATCGCCATAGAAAGCAGGATAAACGGTACTGTTCCCAGTAAAAGTTTGGTCCTGATCTTTTTAATTCTCATTTTTTCCTCCCCCAATCTACTAGTTGTATGTAAATTTCACACAATTTATCTCATTTATTGTATTTTATCATAATATAATATTTTATTCAAATTTTTATCATAAAACTATTTTAAAACAATTTTAAAATAGTTTTATGCCTTTTTATCAAAACCCTTTCCTTTTTCTTCCATTCCTGAGCTCCAAAAGGTATCCTTGTCATTATGAGGAAACTGCAATTCCATGTATAAATTCCCCAACAAGTTTTTTACTCTTTCTACCGAAGTCTCAGCTATGGGAAACTGCTTGATCTCCATTTTTTTTAGATTTTCAATAATGTGACTTATGGATAATCTTTTCTCCTGAAGGTTATTCTTCTCTTCCTCAAAGAAAACTACCGCCTTCTTTTCTTCTTTTTTTTCTTCCCGGGGAAGCATTATTTCTTTGGTCTGGGGAAGATTATAGACTACATTACGACAGGTTTTTTCAAAACATTCAGGATCAAAACGAGCCAAATATTCCAGGTCTTCCCAGGATAAATCCCTTTTCTGATGAATCTTTAAATAAATATTAATCAGTTCTGTCTTTTTTTCCATAATCATGCCTCCCTTCTTATCTTCTTATTATCATTATCGGATAAAATAACTTCACTTATTACTTTTGTCAGAAAAATACTTTCTTACTCTTTGTAATGT
Source organism: Lachnospiraceae bacterium (assembly GCA_017520155.1). Taxonomy (GTDB): domain Bacteria; phylum Bacillota; class Clostridia; order Lachnospirales; family Lachnospiraceae; genus SFDP01. Next base: position 3,076 of record JAFXGR010000084.1, on the reverse strand, counting down.
CCCTGAATTTATCTGTGGGAAGCTCTCCCTTGTTTGTATCTTTCAGGTAAATAAAAAAGACATTTGGGTTCTGTTATCATGCCAAATGTCTTTTTCTTTTATAAGATTTATTCGTTCATCTTAGCCAGTTTCGCTGCTTGGTCCGCTGCGATACAGGCATCCAGAATATCTTGAATATCTCCATTCATAATCTTATCTAATTTATAAAGAGTAAGGTTAATTCTGTGATCCGTTACTCGTCCCTGAGGGAAGTTGTAGGTACGAATTTTTTCAGAACGATCTCCTGTTCCGATCTGGCTGCGACGAAGCTCTGCTTCTGCATCATGTCGCTGCTGCTGCTCCATATCATACAGCTTAGCTTTTAATAAAGCAAAGGCCTTAGCCTTATTCTGTAGCTGAGATTTTTCCGTCTGACTATATACTACGATTCCTGTAGGATAATGGGTAAGACGCACTGCAGAGTCTGTAGTATTAACGCACTGTCCTCCATTACCGGAAGCACGCATTACGTCAATACGAATATCCTTATCTTCAATCTTAATATCAATATCTTCATCTACTTCCGGCATTACCGCCACACTGATAGTAGAGGTATGGATACGTCCTCCTGATTCTGTTTCCGGCACACGCTGTACACGATGAACACCGGATTCATATTTCATTACAGAGTAAGCACCGTTTCCGGAAATCATAAAGGTAACGGATTTCATTCCTCCAATTCCGATTTCTTCCACTTCCATGGTCTCCACTCTCCATCGTCTGCCTTCAGCGTAATGCACATACATACGATAGATTTCTGCTGCAAACAGTGCTGCTTCATCTCCGCCGGCACCGGCACGAATTTCCACAATTACATTCTTTTCATCGTTAGGATCTTTAGGAAGGAGTAAAATCTTCATTTCTCCTTCTAACACTTCTACCCGTTTCTTTGCTTCGTTTAACTCTTCCTTAAGCATATCCCGCATATCTTCATCAGTCTCCATCTCCAGCATGGAAAGACTGTCCTCGATATCCTGTTTACATTTTTTGTATTCTGTATAGGCTTCTACAATGGGAGTTAAATCACTTTGCTCCTTCATCAGCTTACGAAAACGCTCCTGATTATTGGCCACTGTAGGTTCATGTAATTCACTCATGATTTCTTCATATCGAATCAATAAATCTTCTAATTTATCAAACATTTTCTCTTCCTCTATTCTTTCTTCTGCAAGCTGCTGCACAAATTAAATTTCATACCATGTTCCGTAAATTACCCGGTCAAGACCTGCCAAATCCTTTACCGCCGTAATCTCCTTAAATCCTCTGTTTTTCATCAGTTCTTCTACTAAAAGAGCCTGATCACACCCAATTTCAAAAAACAGCATCCCCCCTCTTTTCAAATACCTTGGACTTTCCTCTATAATCCTTCTATAGAAATACAGTCCGTCTTCCTTTCCGTCCAGAGCCATCCGGGGCTCATACAGACGTACTTCCTCCATAAGAGTGGGAATTACCTCAGTGGCTATATATGGGGGATTGGATACAATAATATCAAAGGGTTTATTTTCCAGCTCACTAAACAGGTCTGATTGGATAAAGGTAACCGTATCTTTTGTCCAGGGATTGGGGTGCGGTAAATTTCTGATTTTTTCTCCATTTTCATCTGCCACCTTAAGGGCATCCAAAGAAAGATCAACACCAATACCTGTACAGTGATTGGAATAATGAAGCAGACTTAGTAAAATACAGCCTGAGCCGGTACATAAATCCAAAATCTCATTTCCATCCTGCAAAAATCGCATTACCTCTTCCACCAAACATTCCGTATCCTGTCTGGGGATCAGCACCCTTTCATCTACCTTGAATTCCAAGCCCATAAATTCCTGTACTCCCAGGATATGCTGCAAAGGAATTCTCTTTTTCCTTTTTTCAATAAATTCTCTATAACATTCTTCTTCTTCCAAAGAAAGAGGTCTTTGGGGATCTGCCAATAAGGTATTTCGTGTGGTAGAACAGGCTGCCTCCAGCAAATATCTGGCATCCAGGTCTGCTTCCGGTACATTTACTTCCTCCAGTACCTTTTTTCCCCACAGATAATATTCTCTGTAATTATCTTTCTTCATCACTTTCATCCTGTAGCCAGTCTTCTGTCACTTCATAACCAAACTCTTCCAGATAATAGGACTTCCAGTCGAAAACAGCCTCAACAGATTTCATGGCCACTTCTACCATATCCTCTGTGGGCTCCTTGGTGGTCATTCGCTGAAGCCACATTCCCGGAGCTGATAATATTTTTACCAGAAAATTATTTCCGTGATTTCCTGCAAACCGTATCAGCTCATAGGAAATTCCCGCAATAAAAGGTACCAGCAGAACACGAATTCCTACTCTTGCCACCGGCCCCTCTACTTTAATAAACATAAATAAAATAATACTTACAAACATAACAAACAGCATAAAACTGGTTCCACATCTTGTATGAAGTCTGCTGCTTCTCATTACATTTTTCACTGTAAAGGGTCTTCCCTTTTCCAAACAGTTGATACACTTATGCTCTGCCCCATGATACATATACACTCTCTTAATATCCTTCATGGCAGAAATCAAAGTGACATATAACAGGAAAATCACAAGACGAATCAAGCCCTCAAACACAGCTAAAAGTCTTGCACTTCTTACAAACTTTTCAAATAAGCTGCTTATATAGAAGGGAAGAATCATAAAAATGGCAATAGCAAGCACCAAGGAAAGAGCTATGGTAATTCCGCTGATAATGCTTTCTGCCTTGTCTTTAAACAATTTATTCATCAGTCGGTCAGAAGCCGTCTCTTTCATCTCCGGCTCCTCTAAAAAATTCGCAGAATAGGATAAAATTCTGCTCCCTAAAATCAGCGAATCCAAAAAATTAAAAATTCCTCTGATAAAAGGAATCTCCTTTATTTTGTGGCCGTGCCAGATTCCGTGATACTCTTCTGTATCGATTACAAGCTCTCCGTCGCCTTTACGCACCGTAACCGCATAAAGATCCTTGTTTTTCATCATGACACCTTCTAAAACTGCCTGTCCTCCAATTCCGCAGGAGCGCTGTCCTTTCTTT
>JAFXGR010000007.1 GCA_017520155.1 Lachnospiraceae bacterium | reverse complement strand
GTCCACAAGATAACCTTAAGCACACAGGAATGTATTATAATTAATTATATGGGAATCTGTTACCGAAAGATGGACCAGAGAGACAAAACCATAGAGCTTTTGGAAAAGGCTATGGTAGGATATAAGGCAAGTAAGGTGGATAAAAAGCATTATTATCACTCCCTAGGATTGCTTTATCTGAATCTTATTGATAATTATGAAGAAACGAATCGCTTTGAAGAGGCAATCCGGCTTTGTGATGAAGCCATTCGCTATGATATGTCTTGTGATAAAGGTAGTGATTTGGGATACTTGATTAGTGAGAGGCAATATACCATTGATCGAAGAGAGGGAAAAGCCGGAGAAGAAGGGAAAAAATGCTATCAGCAGGCTTATCAGTTAATGAAGCTTTCAAAAAGGGAGATTGTAATGAAAGAACTGCAGACAGCATATGAAGAATGGTATGGAGAAAGCTTAGTCTAAGTTGTGAAGGGTTAAATTAGCTCCTTTCAATAGTATATAGAGAGAGTAATATTCTATATCAAAAGTGGTTAGAAATATAACCGGTTTTGGTATGGGATTTTTTTTGAGTACTATATAATTAAGGTGAAAGGTATTTTGTTGATGTTTATATTAATTTGGGATTAAACATATGCCGTTTATGAAAAGAATAGTATAAGAGGAGAAAATCAGCATGAAAAACAAAAGAGTAGTAGACGTAAATATTCACAATACAATTCTCATAGGAGGCATTGTTTTTTCCTCCATTATATCCATTGTTTCAGCATTATTAATGGGAAATACCATTGATGTTATTCAGAAGGAAAACGTAAGAAAAGAAGAAATTCTGTCTTATTTGACTTTAGTTTTGTTAGTTTTATTATTTTCAAAAATTTTTAATATTATTGCAATTAACTATTTACCTCTGAAATTGATTTTAGAAAAGTCAATCCGGTATTCTGAGGATATCATGGAACAGGTATTAAATCTGTCAGTTCCCTCTTATCAGGAAAAAGAACAGGGATATTATATAAATATGGTAACAACCTCTGCCTTTACAACAGGTGAAATTTACGGGCAGATAAATATCGAATTGTTTGGAAATATAATATGTGTTGCCATATAGAAGATATTAAAGGAAAGGCGTTACACAATCCCCAATAAAACAGCCTAAAGCAATTGACTTTTTACCATATTTCTGCCATAATACTATTTGTGTGTGATTCATAGAACCACATAGAAGTAAAGGAAACCATGAAGTACTGACAACCTCATACTTGAAAGGTCTGATGACTTAGATAGATAGGCAGTGCCAAGTGGTGGAAATACATAATGAATTATTATTTAAGGAGGAAGACATATGTCAACAAAAGCATATTATCCCATTTCCGAAATCGGTGCAGGTAAGGTTGGTTTTTCCAAAACACGTTCCATTATCGAAGCAGCTTTTTACGGAAATAACGTAGTAAAGGTTAATACCTTAAAAGAAGCTTATGAATTAGCAAAAAATTCTCCCGGTACTGTAGTAACTGATATGCCCATCAAAGATGGTGAAACTTTTGGTCTTGAAAAAGATGCTAAGGTTTTATTATTCAACGATGGTGCGGTAACAGGTCGTTACGCAGCAGCTCGTCGTATTAAAGGAGAACCTGGAGTTGATGAAGCAAAGCTTGATAAGGTAGTAATGGACGCTGTTTATGAAACACGTTGGAAAACTATGTATCATGCAGAATGTTTTGTAGGTCTTGATCCTGAATTTATGGTAAAAGCACATCTGTTAATTCCTGAAGGAGAAGAAAACATTCTTTACAACTGGATGTTAAACTTCCAGTACATGTCTGATGAATATGTAAAGATGTACAAAAATTCTGTTCCTGTAGGAAACGGAAATGAAGCAGATATTTACATCTTCTCTGATCCTCAGTGGACACCTCAGGACAGACCTGACGTAGATTTCAGCTGCTTAAGCGATCCTTTAACACTGTGCTACTTTGATACAAATCAGAACTGTGCAGCAATCCTTGGTATGAGATACTTCGGAGAACATAAAAAAGGTACCTTAACCATGGCTTGGGCATTAGCAAACAGAAATGGTTATGCTGCTTGTCACGGTGGACAGAAAGAATATACATTACCTGATGGTTCTAAATATGTAGCATCTGTTTACGGTTTATCCGGATCCGGAAAATCTACCTTAACACACGCAAAACACGGTGGAAAATATCCTATCACTGTTTTACATGATGATGCTTTCATTATCAACACAGATACTTGTGCATCTGTAGCATTGGAACCTACCTACTTTGATAAAACATCTGATTATCCTACAGGATGTCCTGATAATGAATACTTATTATCTGCACAGAACTGTTCCTGTACATTAGATGAAAACGGAAAGATCCAGTTAGTAACAGAAGATATCAGAAATGGTAACGGACGTGCTATCAAATCTAAATTATGGTCTCCTAACCGTGTAGATAAGATTGAAGCTCCTGTTAATGCAATCTTCTGGATTATGAAGGATCCTACCATTCCTCCGGTAATCAAATTAGATGGTGCAGCATTGGCTTCCGTTATGGGTGCTACTCTTGCTACAAAGACTTCTACAGCAGAGCGTGTGGCAGCGGGAACTGACTTAAATGCTCTTCGTATCGTTCCTTATGCTAACCCTTTCAGAACTTATCCATTAGTAAATGACTATGAGAAGTTCAAAAAATTAGTAGAAGAAAAGAACGTAGACTGCTATATCGTTAACACAGGTGACTTTATGGGAACAAAAGTAAAACCTGCAGATACCTTAGGAATTCTGGAAACTATCGTTGAAGGAAAAGCTAAATTTGAAAAGTGGGGCAACTTCGAAGACGTGGAAATCATGAATGACTGGGAAGGAAGAACAGCAGACTTTACACCTAACTTAAATGATCCTGAATACGTTGCTCAGTTAAAAGCAGCTATGCAGAACCGTGTAGACGCAGTTAAAGGCTTTGCAACAAAGAAGGAAGGATATGATAAACTTCCTGATGAAGCTTTAGCAGCAGTTCAGAAATTAGTAGATGCTCTGTAAGATTAATAGAATATAGTTTATGAAAAGTGATGAACTTTTCATAAAAAGGCACAGAAGGTGCCGTCCATCTGATTATAGGAACTGCTTTTTGTTCCTATAATAAAGTTGATAAAATAAAATGAGAGCCATATCTTACCATATGGCTCTTTTTTCTTTATTCAGTAGTACCAAATTTAAAAATCTGGAATATACTGATAAAAAAAGAAGGAAAGTAACGATTCAAAAGCTTAGGATAAGAAAGATAGAGAATCGTTGCAAAAATATGTTTATGCCAATTATCAGTGTAGCAGATGCCATGATTACAAAAGTTTATTCCGATGGTGGAATGTCCTACATCACTATTAATTATAAGGATGAGGAAGGAAAAGAGAAAACAACAGAGCTGGTATTAAACGAGAGAACCATTGTTCTTGGAATGAATGGAATACCTACCTCCGAGGCAGTATTAGCGGAAGGAATGACAGTAAGTGCAACCTTTTCTAAAAATATGACACGCAGCATTCCTCCTCAGGCAACGGCCTATATTGTGGTAATCACGGCATGGCCCATCCAAGAGGAAATCACCAGAGGAATTATTCTAAAGGTAGATCGGGCAAACCGTTCCTTTATTTTAAGTAATGAAGAGGATTTTTCCTCGGTAATACAGTTTAATGTATCCGATGAAACTATGATTCTAAATCGCTTTGGAAGGCCTATTGAGTTTTTTGGTTTAAATCCGGGAATGAGGGTACAGGTACGTCATGCTAATTTTACCACGAACAGTATCCCACCTCAGACAGCAGCTTTTGAAGTACGTGTTTTATAAGATAAAATATGATAATGTTGTTGTTAATAATGGTTATGAATAATAGTTTTTCTGGTTGTATTTTTCAAAGAAATTTGCTATAATGAATCTAGCCTGAAGTGATAGATGTTCTGTTAATTTTGAACCTACATTAACTTTAAACGGGATTCCTATATCATTCCATAGCTGTCAAGCCCTCACTTCGTAAGAAGGATTGGAAGGGACGGCAAAAGTGGTCTTGCGGTCACCCACCTAGCATTGCTAGGAGTCAGAAGGCAGAAGTCTACATTTCGGGTTATTATACCAAATGCAGGGTATAATACGGAAGAGAAAATAGTACAAAAGATAAACAAGAAGATACAAAAGATAAAAAAGCAGTCTGAAAAGGCTGCTTTTTTATCTTTTGTATTAGGTTGTTTTTATAGAGGAGAAAGATAGGATGTCATTTCACAGAAAAAAGATAATGTGTATTTTTTTACTTCTTCTTATTTCCTTATTCCTTTTTTTGCCTTGGACACTTAAGCAAAGAAGAACACAGGGAAATGAAGGCTTGCAAAAAGAAAAAATTATAAGGTATCACAGATTATTTTCCCTTTTATCGGAAGAAGATGATGATTTAGAGGAACAAAGGCAGCAGCTAAGTGTATTGAAAGAAGCTGAAGATATTGCCTTATCCTGGAGTGAGAGTGAAATTACTTATAAAGTTTTTCAGCCTTGGTTTTATGGCATAGAAGAGTATTTTGACCTTATCTCTGAAAAAGAGGAAAAGCAGTGGGAAGAGAAATACAAAAGAACAGATGCTGTTGGAGAAGAAGATGCAGACCAATACATAGCACTTTTATTGGAAAGACTGGATAAAAAAGGCGAACTTCAATATCAAAATCTGTTATTTTTGGGAGATTATACCGGGGTAACAGATCTGGAAGGAAATCCCATAGAGAAAGATATGATTTTTACCAACAACGGAAGCTGGAAGTGGGAAGTAAGAGAAGAGATTCCCTGGAGAAGAGAGCATCACTGTCTCACTTATCAGGGAGGAATATGGAATGTGGAGGAGACAAAGGAAATTGCAACTCTTTCCAATGTTTGGATTGTGGACAGAACAAAGGAGGAGTTAACATATTTTTATAAAAATTATTATATAAAGGATAAGATAGAGGAAGAAAATAATAATCATGAGAGAGAGCAGGTGGCAGACCTGTTTTTTCAGGATGGGCTTCTTAATACTGTCAATCTTAAAACAGATAAGATTACGGGAAGAGTAATGAAGCTTACAGAAGAGGAGTTGGAGCTTAGGGAGGAGGGGAGCTTTCCTTTGGCAGATGAAATACAGTATTATAAGCTCCACGGTCCCTTAAAAGCCATAGGAAGAGGGGAGGTTCCCTTGGGCTATAGCTTTACCGATTTTGTTATAGAAGAGGGAAAGATTGTGGCAGCCTTGGTGACAAGAGAGGAAAAAATGGAAAGTATACGTGTTTTACTGAAAACAAAAGACTTTCAAAGTTATTTCCATGAAGAGATTATTATTTCCGCTCAGGTGGACTTGGAAATAATCTCAGCAGATAAGGTTCATCTTCTTTTGGCAGGAGAGTCATTAAGGATAACAAAGGAGAGTGAACTATTTCAGGAAAACCGTATTTACATAAAACCTAAGGCCTTGACGGGAAAAACCTTTCTTCCTAATCTTGAGCGAAATAATCAGGGACAGGGGTATTACGGAAGCTTTGAAGTGGAGATGCGTGAAGAGGGGCTGTTGCTGATTAATGAACTGTTATTGGAGGAATATCTTTATGCCGTAGTGCCCTCGGAGATGCCGGGGTATTATCCTTTGGAGGCCTTAAAGGCCCAGGCTGTTTCGGCAAGGACTTATGCTTACCAAAGGCTGTTGACGCCGGGACTTAGCTCCTATGGAGCAAATTTAGATGACAGCTCCACCTATCAGGTCTATAACAATATTTCTGAAAATCCCAATACCACAAAGGCAGTGAAGGAAACAAAAGGAAAGCTTCTTTATGTCGGAGAGCAGCTGGCAGCTACATATTATTATTCCACCTCCTGCGGTGTAGGAACAGATGGCTCCATTTGGAGTATGCAGAAAGAAAATCCCTATCCTTATTTAAAGGCAAGGGAGATGACAGAAAACAACAGCCTGGATATGGAGGCTTTACAAAAAGAGGAGGAATTTGCTGATTTTATTACTAAAAGCTATTCCTCTCATTTGGAGCAGCAGGAGGGCTGGTATCGTTGGTGCTATGAGCATAGTAATTTGGAAAAAATAAAAGAAAACGTAAAGAAACGTTTACAGGAATATCCCCAATATGTTGTGGTAAATCCAAAAGAAAAGGAACAAAGCTTTTTAGAGGGAAAGTTTGTCATAGAAGATATTAAGGTAAAACAACGAGGTCCTGCAGGAACGGCAGAAACCATTACTTTTTTTACCGATATAGGAATACTGGAAGTAAGTAATGAATATCATATCCGAGCTGTGTTAACCGATGGAGAAAGTCTGGTGAATTTACAAAATGGAAATACCTATGCCTGCGGAAGTTTGCTTCCCAGTGCCTTCTTTATATTGGATATAGAAAAAAAAGAGGAGGAGGTAAAGGGAATACGTATTTTGGGAGGAGGCTTTGGTCATGGTGTGGGAATGAGCCAAAATGGTGCAAAAGCTTTAGCCAATCTAGGGTACCAGGAGGAAGAGATTTTAGCCTTCTATTATCAGGGATGTGAAGTAAGGGAGTAGGGATGAAACTGATTGCAGAAAAAGTAAAAAAGATTTATCGAGAAGGCAAAAGGCTGGATTTAAGTACTTATGCTTCCTCTACAGCCTTCTTTATTTTCTTATCTTTTATTCCGCTTTTATTACTTTTATGTACTCTTCTTCCCTTTACCCCCTTTACGAAACAGGAGGTAATCCGGTTTTTATCTTATGTCATACCCGGGGAAGGAGAGTTTTGGATAGAAGCAGTAGTAAACAGAATCTATCAGCGTTCCGTAAGCATATTGTCAGCAGCCCTTTTTATGGCGTTATGGTCCTGTGGGAAGGGGATGATGGCACTGCTTCGCGGCTTTTATCAAATAGAAGGAAGGGAGCCAATTGGCTATATCAAGCTTCGTCTTGTGGCAACAGCAGATACTTTAGTGGTAATGTTGGCAATGTTTATCACTCTATGTTTTGGAATTTTTGGAGAAATGGTATTTAAGATTTTTCTGAAAAGTCTTCTTGGTCCTTCTATTTTTCTTTTCATTATGGAGAAAATAAAGGCAGGATTAATTCTGTTTATGTTGTATGCTTTCTTTTTATTTTTATACTCCTTTATTCCCGGAAAAAGAAGAAGAAGAACACAAATTCCCGGTGCTGTATTTGCAGCTTTAGTCTGGGGAGTGTTTTCCTATTTGTTTTCTGTTTATGTAGAATATTTTCACCCCTTTGAGGGATATGGTGTGTTAAGTACAATTTTAATTTTTCTTTTGTGGCTGTATATTTGCTCCTATATTTTGTTAGTAGGAGAATTAATAAATCAATATATTAAATAGCTTCAAAAAGAGAGAGGAACTGTTACATAAAAATAATTATTAATCAATAGTATTTTGACAATTTATTATATATCGTGATATAATATGAAAAATCTATAAACTTTTTCTTAACAAAAATATGAAAGAACAAACATGGAAATTATACTTTTATCTTGTTTTTTCCTATTTTATGGGGGGAAAATTCCATATTTTGTACGGAGGATAAAGGAGTATGGCTAAACTGGGAGAGGTACTGAAAGCAAAAACTGTAAAAGGGAAATTAAGTTTTATGTCCAAAATGATGATTGGAATTATGTCGATTTTAGGACTGGGGGCCTTACTGGGGGCCTTTGTTCTGAATTCACAAACAAGAGAACTTTCTAATAACTGGATGGTGGCTAATAATATTATAGCGGATTTAGACTATCTTACATCGGAATTTCGTTTAAAACAATATCACCATATTGTTTCAGAGACGGATGAAGAATATAACCAGATAGAAAAAGAGGTTGAGGAAATAAATCAGAAAATAGAAGGGCAGATGCAGGCCTACCGGTCAACTATTCAAAGTGATGTTGATCGTCAGTATTTTGAGCATGCTTATACTGCGTGGCAGGAGTATATTGAAGTTTCTGGTTCTTCTGTTTTTATGGCAAGTAGGGAAGGAAATCTTACAAAAGCAAAAAATATTATGACAGAAGAGGGATATAAATCCTTTTCTGTTTTCCAAACCAATTTTGATGAGTTGTTAAATTTTAATTTAGATCAGGCAAATAAGGCAACTGTCAGAGCACAACTGGCATTTTTGGTAGTAATTATTGTGGTAATTTTGTTTGTAGCTATAGGAGTACTTATTAGCACTCGTATTTCTAAAATGATTATCCAAAGTATTGCACAACCGGTAGAGGAATTAATGGTAGTAACAAAGGAAATGACAGAAGGAAATTTGCATGCACCTTTGTACTATAAGGCAGAGGATGAATTAGGTATATTGGCGGAATCAATGAGGATAACCCAAAGAACACTGTCAGAATATATAGAGGAAATTTCCGATGCGTTGCGAGAAATAGCTAAAGGTGATTTAACAAAAGATTTTAAAGAGATTACAGATTTTAAAGGTGATTTTGGAAGTATTAAGGAGTCCTTTGTATTCATATTGCGGGAATTTAATGATACGTTAACCCAGATTCAGGATAATTCTGTACAGGTAGAAAGCGGTTCTAACGATATTGCAGGTGCAGCTGCAGATTTGGCTTCCGGAACTACAGAGCAGGCAAGTGCAGTGGAAGAGCTGACAGCTACAATTAATACAGTAAATAATATGGCGGAAGAAAGTGCTAAGAGAGCGGAGGAATCTTATCAGGAAGTTCTTGTTTCCGTAAAAAATGCAGAGACAGAAAAACGACAGATGCAGGAACTTCAGGAAGAAATGGCAAGAATCAAAGAAATTTCTAATGAAGTAGAAGCAATTATTGGAACCATTGAAGAGATAGCCTCTCAGACCAGTTTATTGTCTTTAAATGCTTCTATTGAAGCAGCAAGAGCTGGAGAAGCAGGACGAGGATTTGCAGTAGTTGCTGATCAGATAGGTAAATTAGCAACAGACAGTGCCCAGGCTGCGGTAAATACAAAAGAATTAATTAGTAAAACTATTGAAGAAATAGACAAGGGAAATAAGATTACGGTAGATGCTGTAGAAGGATTCCAGCGTATTATCGAAGAACTTCAAAAATTTGCTACCATTTCTCAACAAAATAGTGAGGTCTCCATGACGCAGGCCCAGGCATTGGAGCAAGTAGAGGAAGGAATTGAACAGATTTCAGAAGTAACTCAGGCTAATGCGGCATCCAGTGAAGAATGTTCAGCAATCAGTGAAGAGTTGGCAGCAAGAGCCACAGAGCTTGATTCTCTGGTGAAGAAGTTTGTATTATATAAAGGATAATACTTGACAATAAGAGGAAAGTTAACTATCATAATATTCGGAACAGTTTAGTTAGTAAAGTAGTTTATTGGAGAATAATAGACAGATAAGCTTTACGAAAGGAAATTGTTTTATATTTTAGTTAATATGGAAAATGCAAAGATGGTGCTAAGTAGAAGTATATTTTCTTTACAGAGAGAAGAGTTCATTGGCTGAAAGGCTCTTTAAGTTCAGATATAGTTTGAATTTCCCACCGGAGCAGCTCTTTTGAACTATAGTAGGAAGGGCCGTAATAAGCACGTTACGCTGTTTAAGTGTCCCTAAGAATGGAAAATGTGGGTGGTACCGCGGAAAAATGTTTTTTCGTCCCCAGTGTATGTTACACTGGGGATTTTTTATGGAATAAAACAGGATGGAGGAAAAAATGAAAGCAAAACTGGAACAGATTAAATCAGAGGCATTGGCACAAATTAATAATGCTGCTACATTGGAAGAATTGAATGAAGTAAGAGTAAATGTCTTAGGAAAAAAGGGAGCCTTAACAGCTGTATTAAAAAGCATGAAGGATGTGGCACCTGAGGATCGTCCCAAAGTAGGACAGATGGTAAATGAGACCAGAGAGGAAATCGAAGGTGTGTTAGAAGAAACCATAAAAAAAATGGAGAAGGCGAAAAGAGAGGCTAAGATGAAGGAGGAGGTAATTGACGTTACCCTTCCGGCGAAGAAACAGATAAAAGGTCATCGTCATCCCAATACTATTGCTATGGAAGAAGTAGAACGTATTTTCATTGGTATGGGATATGAAGTAGTAGAAGGACCGGAAGTAGAAACTGACTACTATAATTTTGAGGCATTAAATATTCCTGCAGATCACCCGGCTAAGGACGAGCAGGATACCTTTTATATCAGTGGGGATATTTTATTAAGAACCCAGACCTCCGGAACCCAGGTTCATGTTATGGAAGAGGGAAAACTCCCTATACGTATGATTGCTCCCGGTAGAGTATTTCGTTCTGATGAAGTAGATGCTACCCATTCTCCCTCCTTCCATCAGATTGAAGGTCTTGTTATTGATAAGAAAATTACTTTTGCTGATTTAAAGGGAACATTGGCAGAATTTGCAAAGGAATTATTTGGAGAAGAAACTAAGGTAAAATTCAGACCTCATCACTTTAATTTTACAGAGCCCAGTGCGGAGATGGATGTAAGCTGCTTTAAATGTGGAGGAAGCGGCTGCCGTTTCTGTAAAGGCTCCGGATGGATTGAAATCTTAGGCTGTGGTATGGTTCATCCCAATGTACTGAGAATGAGCAATATTGATCCGGAAAAATACAGTGGATTTGCCTTTGGTATGGGATTGGAGAGAATTGCTTTATTAAAATATGAAATTGATGATATGCGTCTTCTTTATGAAAATGATATCCGCTTTTTACGCCAGTTCTAAGAAAAAAGATTACTGTTTTCTCTAAAAGAGCAGAACGTATATTGTGAAAATAAATGCAGTAAAACATAAGGTTATTAAGAGGCAGATTATGCCTGCAGATTGATAGATAATTGGAGGAAAAAAGAAATGAATACAGCATTATCCTGGATTAAAGCCTATGTGCCGGAATTGGAATGTACCAATCAGGAATATACAGATGCCATGACTTTATCCGGTACTACGGTAGAAACTTATGAAGCCCTGGATAAAAATTTAGATAAGATTTATGTAGGACAGATTTTGTACATTGAAAAGCATCCTGATGCAGATAAGTTGATTGTTTGTCAGGTGGATTTGGGAGATAAACAGCTGCAGATTGTTACGGGAGCACCTAATGTAAAAGTGGGAGATAAAGTTCCTGTAGTAGTAGACGGAGGAAAAGTGGCAGGAGGCCATGACGGCAGCCCCCTTCCCAAGGAAGGAATTATAATTAAAAACGGAAAGCTTAGAGGAGTAGAATCTTTTGGAATGATGTGTTCCATTGAAGAGCTGGGATCTACCAGAGAATTTTACCCCGAGGCTCCTGAAAACGGAATTTATATTTTCCCGGAAGATGTTTTGGTAGGAAGTGATGCCATTGAGGTACTGGGGCTTCGTGATACCGTATTTGAATATGAAGTTACCTCCAATCGTGTAGATTGTTACAGCGTATTGGGAATTGCCAGAGAGGCAGCAGCTACTTTTAGAAAGCCTTTTGTAGCTCCCGTTGTGGAAGTGAAAGAAAATGAGGAAAGAGTAGAAGATTATATTTCCGTAGAGGTAGAAGATCAGGATTTATGTTCCCGTTATTGTGCCAGAGTGTGTACAAATATTAAAATCGGTCCTTCTCCTCAGTGGATGCAAAGAAGATTGGCAGCCAGCGGAATTCGCCCCATTAATAATTTGGTGGATATTACCAACTATGTAATGGAAGAATATGGTCAGCCCATGCATGCCTTTGATTTAGCCACCATCCAAGGAAAGAAAATTGTGGTAAAAAGAGCTAAGGACGGAGAAGAATTTCAGACATTAGATGGTCAGGTAAGAAAACTTGATTCTGAGATGTTGATGATTTGTGATGCAGAAAAAGAAATTGGGATTGCAGGAATCATGGGAGGAGAAAACTCCAAGATTACAGACCAGGTGAAAACAGTTGTATTTGAATCTGCTACATTTAACGGTGCAAATATTCGTAAGTCTGCGAAAAGATTAGGCCTTAGAACAGATGCATCCGGAAAATTTGAAAAGGGATTAGATCCAAGAAATGCTAAAGCAGCCATTGACCGTGCCTGTCAATTAATTCAGGAATTAGGCTGTGGAGAAGTAGTAGCCGGTACAGTAGATGTGTGTGCTCCCTTAAAAGAATTAAACAGAATTAAATTTGATCCAAAAAGAATTAATGATTTATTGGGAACTGATATTTCAGAAGAAACTATGTTGGAGATTTTTGAACGTCTGGAACTGGAATATCATAAAGAAACCGGAGATTTGATTATTCCTTCTTTCCGTCAGGATTTGGAAGGAATTGCAGATATTGCAGAAGAAGTGGCAAGATTTTACGGCTATGATAAAATTCCCATGACTCTGCCCAGTGGTGAAGCTACCACAGGTAAGCTTCCCTTTAAACTTCGTTTGGAAGAAAAAGCAAGAGATATCGCAGAAGCCTGCGGATTTTCTCAGGGAATGTGCTATTCCTTTGAAAGTCCCAAGGTATTTGAAAAATTAATGCTTTCTGCTGATGATGTGTTAAGACAGGCAGTTACCATTGCAAATCCTTTAGGGGAAGATTTCTCCATTATGAGAACCATACCTTTAAATGGTATCTTAACATCTCTGGCAACCAACTATAACAGAAGGAATAAAGACGTAAGATTATATGAATTGGGAAATGTTTATTTACCAAAAGCATTGCCGTTAACAGAGCTTCCCGATGAAAGAATGCAGTTTACTTTAGGTTTCTATGGTGACGGTGATTTCTTCACCATGAAGGGGGTTATTGAAGAATACTTTGATGTTCTTGGAATGAACAAAAAAGTAACTTATGATCCAAATGCCGGAAAAACATTTTTACATCCCGGACGTCAGGCTAGCATCATTTATGATGGTGTAGTGCTTGGTTACTTAGGGGAAGTACATCCTGAGGTATTGGATAACTATGATATTGGAACAAAAGCTTACATTGCAGTTCTTGATATGCCAAATGTTGAACCATTTGCTACATTCAATAGAAAATTTGAAGGAATTGCAAAATATCCTGCAGTAAGCCGTGATATCAGTATGGTTGTACCCAAAGAAATTCTGGTAGGGCAGATTGAAACTATCATTGAACAGCGGGGAGGAAAGATACTGGAAAGCTACCGTTTATTTGATGTATATGAAGGAAGTCAGATTAAGGAAGGCTTTAAATCTGTAGCATATTCCATTACCTTTAGGGCAAAGGACAGAACCTTGGAAGAAGCAGATATAAGCTCTGCCATGAAGAAAATATTAAACGGCTTGGAAGCCATGGGAATTGAACTTCGCGGATAAGAGCCGGTGATAAAGAGAGAAAATAAAGAAAAAAGATAAAGAAAAGAAGGGAATAGAAGAGAAGCAGGAAGCTTTTCTTGCTTAGGAAAAATAAGAGAAAGGAAAAGAAAGAGTGAAGAGAAAAAATGTTTGGAACACCTATTCCAAGGAACAATTGGAACAGGTTGATTTATTTGCAAAAGAATATATGAATTTTTTGGATCAGGGAAAAACAGAACGGGAATGTATAGATTTTACCGTGAATATGATCGAAAAGGAAGGATATGTGGAGCTGAATAAGCTGATCAAAGAAGGAAAGCAGCTGAAAAAGGGAGATAAGGTATACTCTGTTTGGATGAACAAAAGTATTGCTATCTTTAAGATTGGTGAAAAACCAATGGCAGAGGGAATGAATATTTTGGGAGCACATATTGATTCACCCAGACTTGATGTTAAGCAGAATCCTCTTTATGAAGACGGAGGAATTGCTTACCTGGATACCCATTACTATGGAGGGGTAAAAAAATATCAGTGGGTAACCCTTCCTTTAGCCTTACATGGAGTAATTGTAAAAAAAGACGGAACTACAGTAGAAGTAAATATTGGAGAAAAGGAAGAGGATCCTGTATTTTTTATTTCCGATCTTTTAATTCACTTATCCCAGGAACAGCTGGAGAAAAAAGCAGCTAAGGTAATTGAGGGAGAGGCACTTGATCTTGTAATTGGAAACATGCCGTTTAAATCAGAGGAAGATAAGGAAGAAAAAGAAGCAGTAAAGAAGAACATCTTACATCTGTTAAAAGATTATTATGATGTTGAGGAGGAGGATTTCCTTTCAGCAGAATTAGAAATTGTTCCGGCAGGAAAAGCAAGGGAAGCCGGATTTGATCGCAGTCTGATTTTGGCATATGGTCATGATGACAGAGTATGTGCCTTCCCTTCCTTAAAGGCAATTTTAGAAGTAGGAGAGGTAGAAAGAACAGCCTGCTGTATTTTAGTAGACAAAGAAGAAATCGGAAGCGTTGGTGCTACCGGAATGCAGTCCAGATTTTTTGAAAATGCAGTGGCAGAAGTAATGAATCTTACAGGAGAATACAGTGAGTTGAATCTTAGAAGATGTCTTGCAGCTTCCGACATGCTGTCCTCTGATGTTAGTGCAGCCTTTGATCCTTCTTATGCTTCCTGCTTTGAAAAGAAAAATACAGCTTACCTTGGACAGGGGATGGTATTTAATAAGTATACCGGAGCCAGAGGAAAAAGCGGTTCCAATGATGCCAATGCAGAGTATATGGCCCATATTAGAAATATTATGGAAACAAAGGAAATTGTATACCAGACTGCAGAGCTGGGAAGGGTAGATCTTGGAGGTGGAGGAACCATTGCCTATATTTTAGCTTTGTACGGAATGAATGTTATTGACTGCGGTATTGCTGTACTTAGCATGCATTCTCCTTGGGAAGCCATCAGCAAGGCAGATTTATTTGAAACAAAGAGAGGCTATGTAGCTTTTCTTGAAGAGGCTTGTTTATAGTGGGAGAAAGTATGAGTGAATTAAAAACCTCAGATTTTTATTTTGATTTACCCCAGGAATTGATTGCCCAGGATCCCTTAAAGGATCGTTCCTCTTCCCGTCTTCTTGTATTAGATAAAAATACAGGAGAGAGGGAACACAGAAGCTTTTATAATCTTTTGGAATATTTAAAGGAAGGAGATTGTCTGGTATTGAATAATACCAGAGTAATTCCCGCCCGTTTATTTGGAAAAAAAGAGGATACCGGTGCACTGGTAGAAGTATTATTACTAAAACGAAAAGAAAAGGATCTTTGGGAAACCTTGGTAAAACCGGGAAAGAAATGCAGACCGGGAGCCCGCCTTGTCTTTGGGGACGGCCTGTTAAAGGCAGAAGTGGTAGAGGTAGTAGAGGAAGGAAATCGATTAATTCGCTTTGAATATCAAGGGATTTGGGAAGAAATTCTGGATTCCCTTGGGGAAATGCCCTTACCTCCATATATTACCCATAAACTTGAGGATAAAAACAGATATCAGACAGTTTATGCAAAATATGATGGTTCAGCAGCGGCGCCGACGGCAGGCCTGCATTTTACTCCTGATTTATTGGAAGAACTTAAGAATAGAGGAATACGACTTGCTTATGTAACTTTACATGTAGGACTGGGAACCTTCCGTCCGGTAAAAGTGGAAAATATTTTGGAGCATCATATGCATTCTGAAATTTATCAGATTACAAAGGAAGCTGCAGATATCATTAATGAAACAAAGGAATCCGGGAGACATGTTTTTTGTGTGGGAACCACCAGCTGTCGTACCATAGAAAGTGCAGCTGATGATCAGGGAAGGTTACATCCTTGTGAAGGAAGTACTGACATCTTTATTTATCCCGGTTATCACTTTAAAGTTCTGGATGGACTGATTACTAATTTTCATCTCCCGGAATCCACCCTGGTAATGTTGGTTTCTGCTCTTGCAGGGAAAGAAAATGTGATGAGAGCATACCGGGAAGCTGTTAGAGAAAAATATCGTTTCTTTTCTTTTGGAGATGCAATGCTCATACATTGACAAGTTTTCGTCTATCAGTTATGATGAAAATAGATGAATTTACAGAAAATATGGGGTGATGCAATTAATGAGAGAAGAAAAAGAAACAGAACGGATTTAGATGCTTTTTTAATGTTAAAGAGACTGGATGGTACCCAGATTCAGGAAATTTATATTCAGGTAACCAATGTTTCCCCAACAGGAATTGGATTTAACTGTTATGAGGTATTGGAGAAAGGATCTGTTTATGAAGGTACCTTAACCATCTGGACAAAGGAAAAGCTCCCGGTATTTGTTGATATTGTTCGTTCCAGGGAGTTGGAGGATGGAGGCTATAATTATGGTGCTTTATTTGTAGGAATGCCGGAGTTATATAGTCGTAAGATATCCGTATACCAGACAGTGGAAGAAACAAAATTGAAAGGGTAGAAGAATGAAAGTAATAAGTGGGAATCGGCTGCTGCCGATTCCCACTTATGTTGTAATTATAGCTTAATACAGCGAGTATAATTGTTCATAAAAGTCCGGAAAGCTGATATTTACACATTCAGGATCCAAGATGGTTACTTCATCATCAGTTAAAAGGGAGGCAATGGCAAAACTCATGGCAATACGGTGGTCCTTAGCCGTATGAATATGTGCACCATGAAGAGATTTTCCTCCCCGAATAATCATCCCATCTTCCGTAGCTTCAATATCTGCTCCCATGGCTTTTAGATTCCGGGTGATAAGTAAAATACGATCGCTTTCCTTTACCTTAAGCTCAGCGGCATCCCGGATAATGGTGGTTCCCTGTGCACAGGCAGCCATAATGGCAATAATGGGAATTTCATCAATTAAGGTGGGGATAATAGCTCCTTCTATGGTAACTCCCTGTAAATCTGAGGATTGAATTAATAAATCTGCCGTTTTTTCGCCTCCCTGGAGGCGCTCATTTAACAAAGTAATTTTACCACCCATCTGCAAAGCTACTTCTAGAATCCCAGCTCTGGTAGGATTGATCCCCACATTTTTTAATAAAACCTCAGAACCGGGAACTAAAAGAGCTGCAGCAATAAAATAGGCTGCAGAGGAAATATCCCCGGGAACTTCAATATTTACAGCCTCCAGTATAGGGTTTGGTTCTACAGAAGCAGTTGTATTTTTCACCCTAATCTTTGCACCAAAGGAGGAGAGCATAATTTCAGAATGATTCCTGCTGATATAGGGTTCTGTTACACTGGTAGGTGAATCAGCATATAGTCCGGCCAAAAGCAGGGCTGATTTTACCTGGGCAGAGGCAATGGGAGAGTGATAATGAATTCCTGAAAGCCTGCTTCCTTTAATCTCTAAAGGAGCACATCCGTTTCCTAATCGGCTTTTAATATTGGCACCCATTGTTGTTAATGGGTCCATAACACGCTTCATGGGACGTTTTTGGATGGACTCATCTCCCGTTAAAACACTGGAAAAAGATTGACCACAGAGGATACCTGACATTAAACGAGTGGTGGTGCCGGAATTTCCACAGTCTAAAATTTGAGAGGGAGCTTTTAGTCCGTGAAGGCCTTTTCCGTGAACTAAAATCCTACCCTGTGTATTTTCAATTTCAATTCCCATTTTTTGAAAGCAGGAAATGGTGGAAAGACAATCAGCACCCTGTAAAAAGTTTGTAATTTCCGTAGTACCCTTTGCCAGGGAACCAAACATCACTGCGCGATGGGAAATAGATTTATCTCCTGGTATAGTTAATTCTCCTCGAAGAGGAGAGGTTGCTTTTTGAAACATAAAATAAACTCCTTTTTGTAACCATTGTTAGGGGATACTGTTTTACTTAAATAAAAAAGAAATTTTGTGTTAAGACTGAACAGTTATCTTTTTTTCTTTCAGCAGTTTTAAAGCACTTTCATATTCTGGTTTAGAGTAAAACTCCATACGAAGCGCCCCTTCCTGTTCCTCTCTGTTATGGACAATTCCCAAGTTTTTTATATTGATATCATTTTCAGACAAAAGATTGATTACATGGGCAAGCGCCCCTTTTTTATCGGGAATATCAATGGTAAGTACATATTGTTTGATGAAAGGTCCGCTTCTTGTTTCCAAAAAGGAATCACGATAGAGTTGTGCGGAAGAAAAGAAATTATATAAGAGAGAATCCTCCCGGTTATCCAGCTGTTTTCTCAATACAGATAAATCCTCCATATAGGAATCCAGATAATAGAGAATTTTTTCTCTGTTTTCCATACAAATCTGCTGCCAAAGTGCAGGAGAGGAGGATGCAATTCTTGTAATATCCTTAAAGCCGCCGGCGGCCAAAGTTTTAAAGGTGGCATGGGAATCGTCCTCTTTTTTCACCAGATTAACCAAAGAGGAGGCAATCAAATGGGGAAGATGACTGATGGCAGCAGTAGCACTGTCGTGATAATCTGCAGTAAGCAGGTAAGGAAGTGCTCCCATTAAAGTAACAAGAGTATATAATTTTTGTATATCAGCCTCCTTTGCAAAGGGGGTAGGGGTAAGAATGTAATAAGCATTCTCCAGTAAAGAAGCAGAGGAGTTGGAATAACCGTAGCGTTCGCTTCCGGCCATGGGATGTCCTCCGATAAATTGATTATGCAGACACAATTGGTCAATAATATGATGAATTGGGGATTTTACACTTCCCACATCAGTAATAATACAATCCTTGGAAAACTGCCCGTGATAGTTTGTTAAGATTTCACAATTAATCTTAACAGGAGCACAAAGGAATAAAACATCACATTGAAAAAAGGAAGGGGTAAGACAGGAATAGGTTTCATCCGCTGTCCCCTCCTGCTTAGCCCTTTCTAAAGTTTTTTGGTCCTGATCATATACCTTAATAAAACAATGATTCGTTCTTTCCTTCAATGCCTTAGCAATGGAGCCGCCAATTAGTCCAAGACCAATAAAGCTGAGGGTGGTTTTTGTATTCATAGATATTCCTCAAGGTTAAAATGTACGTCCCACAAGCTGACAGAAGGGACGTAATTCTTCTGTTAACTGATGGAACTTTTTGAAATTAAGAGATTGGGGACCGTCAGATAAAGCACAAGCGGGATTATCATGAACCTCAATCATTAAACCGTCCGCACCGCAGGCTACTCCTGCCTTCGCCATGGAAGGAACATACTGATAGGAACCGGTGGAATGGGAAGGATCAATAATAATAGGCAAATGGGTCTTTGTTTTTAATACGGGAACGGCACTAAGGTCCAGAGTGTTTCTGGTGGCTGTTTCAAACGTACGGATACCACGCTCACAAAGAACTACATTGGGATTGCCCTCTGCAATAATATATTCTGCAGCATTTAGCCATTCTTCAATAGTGGCACAAAGTCCACGCTTTAACAGAACCGGCATACCGGAACGTCCGGCCTCTTTTAACAGAATGAAGTTTTGCATATTTCTGGCACCGATCTGAATCATGTCCACGTATTTTACTGCCTGTTCAATGGCATCTAAACTTACCACCTCACAAATTGTGGCAAGTCCTGTTTCCATACTGGCTTCTTGCATATACTGAAGTCCTTCTGCCTCCAGTCCCTGGAAGGAGTAGGGAGAGGTTCTTGGTTTATAGGCACCACCTCGTAAAAAAGTGGCTCCGGCATCCCTGACAGCATGAGCGATAGTGAGAAGCTGATGCTTGCTTTCTACTGCACAGGGCCCCGCCATAATGGTGAGATTATCCGGTCCGATTACGGTATTTCCCACTTTAATAGAGGTGGGATCGGGATGAAACTTTTTGTTGGCCAGCTTGTAGCTTTCTGTAACCGGTACAATACGGTCCACATCCTTCATGCTGCGAATATGATCGGGATTAATCAGATCCTTATTTCCCACAACCCCTATAAGGGTTACTTCCTTACCGTGAGAAACATGAACCTCTAATCCGTTACCGGTTATATAGGAAGAAATTTGCTTCATACTTTCTTCAGAAGCATTTCTTTTTAAAATGATAATCATAATGTTAAGTCTCCTTTTTAGATAAATGTTGATGTCTATTTTTCTTATATATCAGATAATCTACTATATTATATTACTTTAAAGTGTGAAAGTCAAATAAGAAATCTAAGGGAAAAATAGAAAGATGTAATACTAAATATGTATATTTTAATAAATTGTTCTTGTAAATAACAAAAAAATTTAGTAAAATGTACGCATGGGTAATTTGAAATGCCTAATTGCTTATACAATTAGTTATACAAAATACCTAAAAAACACGTAGCGTGGAGGAATGTATATGAATATTTACACAACTGACAAAATTCGTAATGTAGTTTTACTGGGACATGGGGGCGCAGGAAAGACCAGTTTAGTTGAGGCTATGGCTTATATTTCCGGTATTACATCCAGAATGGGAAAGGTTACCGATAAAAATACTTTGAGTGACTATGGCAAAGAAGAACAGAAGAGACAGATTTCCATTTCTACTTCTGTAATCCCTATTGAGTGGGAAGGATGTAAGATTAACGTATTGGATACCCCTGGTTATTTTGATTTTGTGGGAGAAGTTGAAGAGGCAATATCTGCAGCCGACGCCGCAATTATTGTTGTTTCCGGTAAATCAGGTGTGGAAGTTGGAACACAAAAAGCATGGGAATTATGTGATAAGTATAAATTACCACGTATGGTGTTTGTAACAGAAATGGATATTGATAATGCTTCCTTCCGTCAGGTAGTGGAAGATATGACAGAAAGCTATGGAAAGAAAATGGCACCTTTCCATCTTCCCATTCGTGAAGAGGAAAAGTTTGTTGGATATATTAATGTTATTTCTGAAACAGGAAACCGCTGGGAAGGAAAGAAAGTTGTGGAATGTGAAATTCCCGAATACAATAAGGCGAACCTTCAGATCTGTAAGGATACCTTAATGGAAGCAGTAGCAGAAACCAGTGAAGAATTTATGGAACGTTATTTTGGAGGAGAAACCTTCTCAGAAGCAGAGATTCGTGCAGCCCTTAGAAATAACGTTATGGATGGCTCCATTGTACCTATGACCATGGGATCCAATGTGCTTTGCCAGGGGATTTATACTTTATTGGATGATATTGTAAAATACTTCCCCAGTCCTGAAAATAAAGAGTGTAAGGGAATTTCTTTAAAAACCAATGAAATTTTTGATGCAGATTATGACTTTGCAAAGGCAAAATCAGCGTATATCTGGAAAACAATTGTAGATCCTTTTATTGGAAAATATTCCCTGATTAAGGTTTGCTCCGGTGTTATTAAAGTCGATGATATGATCTTTAATCAGGCTAAAGATGTGGAAGAAAAAATCAGTAAGCTGTATGTAATGCAGGGAAGCAAGGCAATAGAAGTAAAAGAGCTTCATGCCGGTGATATCGGAGCCATTGCCAAACTTACCGCAGCAAGAACGGGAGATTCTCTTTCTACCAAGACAAATACCATTCAGTATGGTAAGACAGAGATTTCTACTCCTTATACATACAAACGTTATAAGGCTGTTAATAAGGCAGATATTGATAAGATTTCTCAGTCCTTACAGAAAATGATGCATGAAGACCTTACCTTAAAGGCAGTAAATGACGGTGACAATAAGCAGACCCTTCTTTATGGT
>JAFXGR010000083.1 GCA_017520155.1 Lachnospiraceae bacterium | reverse complement strand
ATTTCCTTTCTTTTAATAGTGGCTTGGACACCTCTATTATAATTGAACGGAAAGGTGATTTGTGCTATAAGCACTTATTACCCACCCTCATAGCAGGTGGTTCTCCGTTTCGCACGTCTCCATTTCTCTGGTGAGAAACTCCGACGAACTCAACTGGCTAAAGCCAATAATATAAAAATCCCGAGAACACTTCATTCCCGGGATTACTTCTCCATTCTTTTATTAGTTATTAATTAACTTATCCTCTTCATTATTCCAGCTGTAAAGCTTACGAATTTCTTTCCCTACTACTTCTGAAGGATGCTCTGCTGCCAACTTACGCATTGCTCTGAAGTGTGCCTGACCACCGGCTGCAGACATATCCAATAAGAAGTCTTTTGCAAAGGTACCATCCTGAATGTCGGAAAGAACTTTCTTCATGGCTTTCTTTGTGTCTTCAGTAATAATCTTAGGTCCTGTAATGTAATCACCGTATTCAGCAGTATTGGAAATAGAATATCTCATTCCTTCAAAACCGGACTGATAAATTAAGTCTACGATTAATTTCATTTCATGGATACATTCAAAGTACGCATTTCTTGGATCATATCCTGCTTCTACTAAGGTTTCATATCCTGCCTGCATAAGAGCACACACACCACCACATAATACAGCCTGTTCTCCAAAAAGGTCTGTTTCTGTTTCTGTTCTGAAGTCTGTTTCCAATACACCGGCTCTTGCTCCACCAATAGCCTGAGCGTAAGCCAACGCTTTTTCCAATGCCTTTCCTGTAGCATCCTGATGTACGGCTACCAAACAAGGAACACCTTTTCCTGCCTGATATTCACTTCTTACGGTATGTCCGGGTCCCTTAGGAGCAATCATGGTAACATCTACATCTGCAGGAGGAACAATCTGTCCAAAGTGTACACAGAAACCATGAGCAAACATTAACATATTGCCTGCTTCCAAATTGGGTTCAATATCTTTTTTGTACATTGCAGCCTGCTTTTCATCGTTAATTAAAATCATGATTACGTCAGCTTTCTTTGCTGCTTCTGCTGCTGTATATACTTCAAATCCCTGTTTTACTGCCTTATCCCAAGATTTGGATCCTTCATAAAGTCCAATGATTACATTGCATCCGGATTCCTTTGCATTCAGAGCATGAGCATGTCCCTGACTACCATAACCGATTACTGCAATGGTTTTTCCCTCCAACATTGAGATATTACAGTCTTCCTGATAATAAATTTTTGCCATTTTGCATTTCCTCCATTTTTCTTACTTCTATCACCAAAAGGTTTCCCTAAAAGCTTTTCTTTTTTCTCTATGCAGTTTTATTCCTCGTCCAGGCTTAAATACACAATATCATCAGTACCTCTTCGAAGTCCTGCAATACCGGTTCTTGCCAGCTCCAGAATTTCGTAGCCTTCCAATAAATTAATAAAGGCATCTACTTTATCCTGATTTCCGGTAAGCTCAATAATCAAGCCTCCTGCAGATACATCAATGATATTTGCTCTAAACACATCTGCCAATGCAATGACACCCGGTCTATGTGCCGCATCAACCTTCACCTTAATCAAGGCTAACTCACGATATACACTGGAATCGGGACGAAGCTCCTTTACATCCCTTACATCTTCAAGCTTAGCTACCTGCTTTTCAATCTGGGCTAAAATCTCATCATCTCCACTGGCCACAATGGTAATTCGAGTAAAGGCGGGATCTGCTGTCGTTCCTGCGGTAATACTTTCAATATTATAACCACGTCGTGAGAAAAGCCCGGAAATTCGGCTTAACACACCGGAGGTATTGTCTACCAATAACTGAAATACTTTACGCTTCATACTGTACTTCCTTTGCTTTTTCTTTTTTAACTATAGCAAGCAGTTCTTATATTGTCAAATAATAACTTTTAATGTTATTTATAACTACAAGTTATAGCATTCTCATATTTTTTCTTAAGGTACTCCTTTGTAGTCAGAGCTGAAAATCTTCCTACAACTAAACTGTTATCTTATTTCTTGTTCAAAGAGGGAAAAAACAACGTATTTTGGAGCATATCCCCAATAGCTATATTTCTTCTAATGCTTTACTTTGTCTCGCAGCATTTCTTCAACGCTACCGTTCCTGTTCGTGCTACTTCCACAATACTGATTCCCTGCAGCATTTTAATAAAAAGCTGGGTGCGTTCGGGAACATCACAAACCTGAATAATCATATGGGTTTTAGAAATATCTACAATTCGGGCATCCATAATATCACAATTTTCCATAATATCCTTACGATTTCCCTTGTTATATTTTACCTTTAGCAGCATCAGCTCTCTTGTAATACTTTCCTGCTCTTCAAAAGTATTTACCTTAATCACATCGATTTTTTTATT
>JAFXGR010000082.1 GCA_017520155.1 Lachnospiraceae bacterium | reverse complement strand
TCTGAGTGCATACGTCCCATAGTATCTGTCATACCATAAGAAGCAGGACCTGCAGCCATGTTGTCGGGATGAAGTGTACGGCCTGTACCACCACCTGAAGCAACTGAGAAGTATTTCTTGCCCTGTTCAATACATTCTTTCTTATAAGTACCTGCAACGGGATGCTGGAATCTTGTAGGGTTAGTAGAGTTACCGGTAATGGAAACATCTACACCTTCTTTGTGCATGATTGCAACACCTTCACAAACGTCATTTGCACCGTAGCAGTTAACTTTGGCACGAAGACCTTCGGAGTAAGATTTACGGAATACTTCTTTTACCGTATTTGTATAAGGATCATATTCAGTTTCAACGAATGTAAATCCGTTGATACGGGAAATAATCTGAGCAGCATCTTTTCCAAGACCGTTTAAGATAACTCTTAAAGGTTTCTGACGTACCTTGTTTGCTTTTTCAGCAATACCGATAGCTCCTTCTGCAGCTGCAAAAGATTCATGACCTGCTAAGAAGGCGAAACATTCTGTTTCTTCTTCTAATAACATTTTTCCTAAGTTACCATGTCCAAGACCTACCTGACGTGTATCAGCTACAGATCCGGGAATACAGAAGGACTGAAGACCTTCTCCAATTGCAGCTGCTGCATCTGCAGCCTTTCTGCAGTCTTTTTTAATTGCAATAGCTGCACCTACGATATAAGCCCAGCAAGCATTTTCAAAACAAATAGGCTGAATTCCTTTTACCATATCGTAAACTTCTAATCCAGCATCTTTTGTAATTTTTTCAGCTTCTTCAAGAGAAGCGATTCCATAACTATTTAAAACAGCATTGATTTTATCAATACGTCTTTCATAAGATTCAAATAAAGCCATTATAGTTTCCTCCTCTTAAATTATAATTCTTTGTCAGTTCTGGGGTCGATGATTTTAACAGCATCTGCTACACGACCATACTGGCCACAAGCTTTTTCATAAGCAGTGTTAGGGTCATCACCTTTTTTAATGAAATCTGTCATTTTTCCAAGGCTTACAAATTTGTAACCAATGATTTCATTATCAGCATCTAATGCAATACCTGTTACATAACCTTCTGCCATTTCAAGGTAACGAGGACCTTTTGCTAAGGTACCATACATAGTACCAACCTGGGAACGAAGTCCTTTTCCTAAGTCTTCAAGACCGGCACCAATAGGAAGTCCGTCTTCAGAGAAAGCACTCTGTGTACGTCCGTAAACAATCTGTAAGAATAATTCTCTCATAGCTGTGTTGATTGCATCACATACTAAGTCAGTATTTAATGCTTCTAAGATTGTTCTTCCCGGTAAGATTTCGGATGCCATAGCTGCAGAATGAGTCATTCCGGAACATCCGATGGTTTCTACCAATGCTTCCTGAATGATACCTTCTTTAACGTTCAGGGTTAATTTACATGCTCCCTGCTGAGGTGCACACCAGCCAACACCATGTGTTAAACCGGAAATATCCTGTACATTTTTAGCTTTTACCCATTTTGCTTCTTCTGGGATTGGAGCACAACCGTGACTAACGCCCTGTGCTACTGGACACATTTCTTCAACTTCTCTTGAATAAATCATGTGAATTTCTCCTTTCGATAATAAAAACTTAGTAACTCTTCAAGACAGGTATGAGCATTTCCTGCGAATACCGTAAAGACATGATGCAAAGGCAAAAATCCCCTTTTCAAAAGAACATGGATTTTTGTCTTGTAACAATGAAGGTATTGAATAAGTTACACTTACTCATGACAACGATCCCTCTGGACAAAGTATACTGCCATGGAAACGTAACAATAGGAAACGATAACACGTTTCCCAAAGTTAATATTTTGTCAATCATACTGTAATTATTCTCTCATAAACAGACAAAAAAATCTAGTGTTTTTTCACAATTTCTTTCGGATTCTTATAAATTGAATCCTCAGGGATAATTCCTCTTACACAGGAAACAGGATAAATCTGAGAACCTTTTCCTACCACAGTACCGGGATTTAATACACTGTTGCAGCCCACCTCTACATGATCTGCCAGCATAGCACCTACTTTTTTTAGTCCCGTCTCCATTCCTTCTTTTCCACCAACTCTTACCAGGGTCTTGTCACTTTTTACATTAGAGGTAATACTGCCTGCTCCCATATGAGCTTTATAGCCTAAAATACTGTCTCCCACATAATTATAGTGGGGAACCTGAACCTCATTAAAAAGAAGGACATTTTTTAATTCTGTGGAATTTCCCACCACCGCTTTTTTTCCTACAATGGCATTCCCTCTGATAAAGGCACAATGGCGTATTTCTGCCTCTTCATCAATAATTGCAGGACCTGCAATGTAAGCAGAAGGAAATACTTTGGCTGACTTTGCAATCCACACGTTATCTCCTCTTTTTTCATATTTTTCTTCCGGTAAAGTATTTCCCAATTCTTCAATAAATTCTCCGATTTTTGGAAGCACCTCCCAAGGATACTCCGCTTGTTCCAAAAGCTTTACCGCAATAGTTTCCTCTAAGGAGTACAGATCCTTAATTGTAATTTTTTTCATTTTTTTCCCTTTCTGCTTCAGCCTTCTCTGTTTTCTTTGTTTTGGCCACTGTTTGTTTTCCCTGTTTATAAAACTGCGAAATATAAAGGTAACGTTTCAGCATATCCTCTGAACGAAGTCCCTTTACTGCCATGGTTCTTCTTGAGACAAAGCCGTTTAATTTATCCATATATTCTCCGGAGGTAATTTTCCCTTCTGCAACTAAAGTTAATCCCTTTTCCCAGCTGGCTGTCAGTTCAGGATTTAACAGCTGCTTGATGGAATGGGCTACCGCCTCATAAATCATTTCTCCCACCTGTGTAGGGGTTAAAATCTGTGTTTTCTTATTTAAATCAAGATAACCGTTTGCCACCAGTTTCTTTAAAATCTCTGCCCTTGTGGCAGAGGTTCCGATTCCGCTTCCTTTTATCTGGGCTCTTAATTCCTCATCTTCAATAAGCTGTCCCGCATTTTCCATAGCCAGGATAATACTTCCGGAATTATAACGCTTGGGCGGGGTAGTTTCTCCCGTTTTAATTTCCAATTGATGAATGGGAATTTCCTGTCCTTTTTTTAATTTCTGGATCTGTTCCAAGATAGAAGCATCTAAAGCTTCTTCTTTTTCTTCTTCCTTCTTTTTTTCCATAGGAACCTTCCAGATTTTTAAATATCCTTCCTGAACAGGAATCTTAACATTGGCAAATAATCTCTCTTCTTCTACATTTACTTTTAAGGTTATCTTCTGGTAAATCGCTCCGGGATAAAAAATGCTCAGAAATCGTCTTACAATAATCTCATATACCTGCAAAGCTCTTGGAGAAAGTCCTGCCATATTAGCGATTCCCTGACCTGTAGGAATAATGGCGTAATGATCGGTAATCTGCTTATCATTTACGTATCGACTTTTACTTAGGGATTTATAGCTTCCCTTTTCCAAAATTTCCTGTACTGCATCTGCCACCTGAGGAATTGCCTTTAGACCTGAAATATTTTTTGTAATTTCCTTAGCTACTGCCGTAGAAAGTACTCGGGCATCGGTTCTTGGATAGGTAGTCATTTTCTTTTCATACAGTTCCTGTACAATACGCAGCGTTTCGTCAGGACTGCATTTAAAGTATCGTGAACAGTCATTTTGAAGTTCTGCCAGATTGTATAATAAGGGAGGATTTTTTGTTTCCTTCTTTTTTTCAATGGATTCCAAAATCCCCGTAAAGGGATAATCTCTTCCCTTTTTGATTTCTTCAATTAACTGCCTGGCATCCTCTTCTTTTTTTAAACCATTTTCCTTATATAAAAGCGGGGATTCAAAATATTTGCTGCCCTCAACACCTTTCCATTCTGCTTCCAAGGAATGATCCTGTTCCAAAATTTTTGCAGTTACACGATAAAAAGGAGTTTTTACAAACTCCCGAATTTCTCTCTCTCTTTTTACCACCATTCCCAGAACACAGGTCATTACACGACCTACGGAAATGACCATTTTATCCTTATTTAAAAATTGTTTCATCCCATAACTGTATTTTAAGGTAAGAACCCTGGAAAAGTTAATCCCCATTAAGTAATCTTCCTTAGCTCTAAGATAAGCCGCATTACTCAGGTTATCGTAAAAGCTGCTGTCCTTAGCCTCTCTAATCCCACGAAGAATTTCCTCCTCTGTCTGGGAATCAATCCATATTCTCTTCAGCTTTGCCTTTGAATTACAGCCTGCCATCATCAGTACAAGACGCTGAATATATTCTCCTTCCCGTCCTGAGTCTCCGGCATTATAAATTGCTTCAATATCTTCCCTACGAAAGAGACCTTTCACAATTTCATACTGTTTTTTTACATTTTGAATAATTTCATATTTATATTCCTGAGGAATAAAGGGCAGGGTGTCCATACTCCACCTCTTTAATTTCTCATCATAAACCTCCGGATAGCTCATGGTCACAAGATGTCCTACACACCAGGTAATAATATAATCTTCTGATTCCATATATCCGTCTTTTGTTTTCATTTGCTGTTTTAATGCTTTTGCAAATTCTCTTGCCACACTGGGCTTTTCTGTTATAATTAACTGTTTTCCCATTCTTTCCTTTTCTTATCCCATCTGCTCCAAGTATACCAGGGCAATCCTTGGATTCTTTTTTGACAGCTCCCGTAAATGATTATCAAAATTACCTGCTGAACATAATATTTCAAAATCAGGGGTAATATTCGCCTGCTCCTTACACTTGACAAACCTTTGATAATCCTCCAAGGTCATCATTTTCTTTTCCCAATTGCAGATTCCCGCCAAAATCTCCTCTTCCTGTAAATCTTCATAGACAAAATCTATGTCACCTGCTTTTCCTGTCCAGGTACCTAAAAAGGTAAAATCTCCGGGAAGTCTTCCTTTTTTATTTTCTCCCTCTATAAATTCACGACATACCTTTTTAAAGCTATCCTTTGAAAAATTAGGTAAATCATCGGCTATTATTTTATCATAAAACAGGGCAGAATTTAAGGTGTTTTGTCTATGATGATTGAAAAAAACATAGCGATAATAAAATCTGAGATAGGAATGACAAATACGGTAGCTTCCCTTTTTTCTATGTTCTTTTTCTCCTGTATCTATACAAGTCACCTTTTCTACCAGATCAAGGTGAATGAGATTTTTTAAATAGACACTGATCTTTGCTCGTGAAAACCCCGTAACATGATATAAATCATTTAGCTTTTCTTTTCCCTGTGCCATGGCACAAAGAATAGTGTTATAAACTGCTGTTTCTCTTATTTCTTCTGCCACCAGCTGCTGAGCCAAAGAAGAAAGAGGATGATCTGCCTTTAAAAAGGTTCCTTCAATATTTTCCCTAAGGCTTAGCTTATCCTGAAAATAAGACCATAAACCGGGGATTCCTCCCAGAATACTATATGCGGTAATGCTCTCTTTTTTTGCAAAGTTTGGAAAAAACTGTTGAAAATCCCCATAGGTCAGTTCCTCCAGTTTATAAAAAACTACTTCCTTAGTTAATGGGCTGTTCTCTTCCCTTAAGGATTGTACCCAAGCCATAGCGGAACTTACTAAAATCAGCAAAAGCTTCCTTTGTGTTCTTTTTTCAATATAGTTTTTCAGGGCCTGAAAAAAAGTATCCTCTAATCTTCCCAGATATTGAAACTCATCAAGAACAATAATCGCTTTATCTTCTATATTTTGGGCAAGAGAAAACAAAATCTCTTCATATTCCGGAATCTGAGAAAAAGAAAATCCTATGTCTGTGAGGTAATGGGTAATAAAGCTTCTTTGCTGAAGAGAAGAACAGGACACTCCATTATAATAGAAGTGTTCCTTTCCCTCCAAAAACTGTTTCAGCAAGGCAGTCTTTCCCATTCCTGTTTGACCGTAAAGAACTAAAATTTCAGTTTCTGTATTTTCATAAAAATTATGCAGATCCTGCAGTTCTTTTTCTCGTCCCACAAACATAGGATTTCTCCTTTTTATTTCTTTGTAATATATCCCTGAGCTTTCAATAATTCTGCACAAAGAACGGCTCCGCCGGCGGCTCCTCTTACAGTATTATGAGATAAGCCTACAAATTTAAAATCATAAACTTTATCTTCACGGATACGTCCCACACTAACCCCCATACCATTTTCATAGTTTACATCCAACTGTACCTGAGGTCTGTTATCTTCTTCCAGATACTGGATAAACTGCTTTGGTGCACTGGGAAGCTGAAGTTCTTGAGGTGCTCCCTTAAAGCTTCTTAATTTTTCGATTAACTGCTCTTTTGTCGGTTTTTTCTTAAAACGAACAAATACAGCTGCTGTATGTCCATTTAATACAGGGACACGAATACATTGACAAGTAATAATTGGCCCGTTGGCAGGTTTGATTACTCCATCTTCAATTTTTCCCCAGATTCTTAAGGGTTCCATCTCAGATTTTTCTTCTTCTCCTCCAATATAAGGAATAATATTTTCCACCATTTCCGGCCAATCCTTAAAGGTTTTTCCTGCACCGGAAATAGCCTGATATGTAGTTGCTACCACTTCTACCGGTTCAAATTCAGCCCAGGCAGTTAATGCAGGAGCATAACTTTGAATGGAACAGTTGGGTTTTACTGCTACAAATCCTCTTGTGGTACCAAGACATTTTTTCTGGAAATCAATTACTTTCATATGATCCGGATTAATT
>JAFXGR010000081.1 GCA_017520155.1 Lachnospiraceae bacterium | reverse complement strand
GGAGTAATTGGGGAAACTGGGTTAGTACAATTAAAGGAAGAATCGTCATATAAATTATTAGCACAGACAATGATACCGGCGATAACCTTAAAAGCATTTAGTATAGAATTGGCATTAAAGGCTTTGGTAGTAAAAAATGGCAAGAATTATGGAAATTTGCATGAGTTAAATAAGTTATATATAGAAATATCAGAAGATGATAGAGACAAAATAAAAAGAAATGTTGTAAGTCAGATGAAGAAGGATTGGTTACACTTCAGTGTGATAGATATAAATCTAGATTTAAAATGGAGTGTTCATATTTAAATGATGAACTAGAGGATAATGAGATATGTTGTCCAATATGTGGTATATCAGAAAACTCTGTTTTTTCTGTCTGTGGGCGGAAATGCCTTTGGCTGTTCCAAAGACAAACCTTCCATTAGCCAGCGAAATTCCTGTCTGGTTAAAGGACGAACTTCAGATGCGCTTTCCGGAATGTCACAAGCTTTTTTTCGAAGCTGTTTTACATGATAGTAAAAGTGGGAGAACAGATATTATTTTCAAGTAACCATTGTCTGTCTGATTTTCCAATGGTTCTGCACTGCTGAATCAGATCATACCAATGGCGGTTTGATTCGGATAAATTTGCTGGGTAATTCATTTTTAGTATGTCAACTCCATTCCTGAAAATACTTTAGAGTGAAATGCCCTAAGTCTAATATTAAATGGATACATTTCGTTCTATGTATACTCAGTATCTCATAGATTCAGAGAATGCAGGAACGGTGGGTTATTCATCGGTTACGAAAAAAGTGGTAAAAAGTAAATAATCTAACAAATGAATAAAAATTCTGTTTATATTATGCTTTTGATTTATTATAATAGAATACAGATAAAAAATATGTTAAATTATATGACAATAATACTTTCTAAAAGATGGGAATGGAGGAATAAAAGATGGAACAGAATAAAATAAGTCAAAAGAATTTTCATAACGTAGAAGCCTATATCCTGACAGAGAATGATTTAGAACCCTTTTATCCTTTGCTACCCAGGGAGCATTGCAAAGCAGATCTTGATCCGGAATTTGCTATTTTAGGTGCAGTGGGAATGGATGAAAAAGGAACATATCATGCCATTGGTGCAATGGTCTTAAGAATTGTACGTAATGATATGTTACTTTTAAAATGGATGCTGGTATCTCCACAGTATCAACATCAAGGAGTAGGCTACACCTTAATGAACTTAGCTCAGGATATTGCAAAAGAGATGAAAATGCAAATTGTAGGTAACTTCTCTCAAGATAAAAATGAAGGAGAAGAAGGAATAGTATATCGTTATTTAAAGAAAAATGATTTTGTGATTTATCCGGAAGCAGCCAGATCTTATTACACCACTTTGGAAGAAGTAGGAAAAGAAGCTTTTTTTGCTAAACAAATGAAGGGAAATCATGTGATGCTCCTGGAAGAAGTACCTAGTCATATGATTATAGCCCTTAACCATGAATTAAAGGAAAAAGGTCAACTTTTTATTGGACCAATATCGAAAAAAAATGTACTCTCAGAGATTAGTTTGGTAGTAGTAAAGGAAGGAATTATCAAGGCTTGTGTCATCTTTAGAGAGATAAGGAAAGAAGAAATAGAACTAGCCTTTGTTTATACAGAAAGTAAAAGTACTGCACAAATGCCCCTGCTGCTTATCCAAGCTTATCAAGTGGTAAAGGAGAAATATCCACCAACAACAGAATTAGTGATTCCTTGTGTATCAGAAGCTTCCAGTAGACTGGTAGAAGCATTGGTACCAACGGCCAAGATAGAACGAGTAGCTTATAGTGTTCAATGGTTGCCAAGAACAACATTGAAATAATAGGGATAGAAAAGTTGAATAAAAATAGTTCTATAAAATAGGAAAGTATATTACAAATTTAGAAGGGGATGGTGGAAATGATGTCCGGAGATAGAACTGTATATCAGGAAAAAAATCAAAAAATAACCTTAATCCAAGAACTGCAACAAAAGATAGCAAAAGAAGAAGGATTATCTTCTTATTCTCAAATACAGCAAGGGTATGAAACAAAAACACAAAAAGGATATAGCTTTTCAAGAAAGCTGCAAGGATTGGAGCTTTTTAAACAACGGGTAAAGGCTCAAGGTGCAGTTGTAACTGCAGATATGATAACACCGGAAATGAAAAGTGAATATCAGAGGGATTATCAGCTTTCCGCTAAAGAATTGGAGCGTATGCTCAGCGAAATGCAGCAAGGGTATGTAGAGGACTTTCATCAGGAAGAAAATGAATATGGTCGCTTTAAAACTAACATAAAAAGTGAATATTCCAAAGAGAAGAATGCAGGAGAAAGTAAACTTTATTCTCATTTGGGTGAAGTATTATATGAGAAACGAAAGACACAGAATCTTCCCTCATTTCAATTGGTAACCTTGGAAAAAAATGTAGCAGATGAGTTTAAAGCAAAGCATCATTTGTCAGAAAAGAAACTTCAAAAAATTTCCTTGGACATCCAAACCCATGTCATTACAGTACCGAAATATAAAACAGTAACTACTATAGATGAAGATTTACAACGATTACAGAAAGAATCTGCTCAAAAGGTAGAGGAAGAGATTAAGCAACAAGAAAAAATAGAGAAAATGACAGAGGAAATTCTGGAGAACAAAGAGATTAAAGAAACCTTCCGGGAACAAGAATTACGAGAAATAGGGGATAAGAAAAAGGCCAGATTATCCTATTTACAAACAGGAACACTATTGGATAAAACACCAAAAGAGTGGCCTCTGGGAGAATATGTTAATGCAGCCCAGCGATATTTAAGTCAAGTAAAAGGGGATCCTCTTGATATGGAAACCTTAGTCCCCCTTGTAAAAGACATGGAACAGAATTTAAAAAATCATCGTGAGGCCATAGAACAAATTCTGAAGGAAGAAATATCAGAATATGAAAAAGCAGGTTTACCAAGTTTTTTAGCAGAAAAAATAAAAAAAGGACTACGTTCAGATTTTGAAAAAGAAAATATTATGTTTTTCTTTGAGAATAAAACAGAATTTTATCCCCAAATACATGGGATATTTAAAACAAAAGAAGAGGAACTACAAAAGTTATTAGAACGAGGAAAACAAATTCAGTCTGAAATTGGAAAGAATAGAATTAATTTATCTTTAATAAAAAATCAAAAACTGGAAGAGTTGTATACCCTTCCAAGAGAAGAATTTGAAGCAAAACTGGAAGTACTGGCAAAGCAGGTTCAGTTCAGTTTAACTCATGTAGACCAAATTTTATATGAAGAATTTACACCAATAGAACGAGAAAGAGTGTTTGACAGAATTCAGGAACAATATGGGGAAATTCTGATTTTGGGAACACCGCTACAGGTGTACGATATGATGAATCATTTTATGGAAAAACTTCCTCAGGAATTAGGAGAAATGAATGAAAAAGCAGAAAAAGCCATATCCTCATTTGCCGGTAAAATCATGGAGACAGTGAACGATTATCTAGGAACTGTGGAAGAATTATATATGCCTCAATCTGCATGGAAAAAACTGATTACAAAAGCTGTGTCACCCAAGGATTCTTTGGAGGAGATGAAAAAGAAGTTGGAAGATTTGGCTACACGAGTAGTACAAAATATTGCCAAATTTCGCAAAGATTTTAAAGGAGAAATATTGCCCATTACAGTATGGAATAAGCTGTATGAATATCGAGATACCATAGTAGATGAAAACATAGGCAAATTTCCTAAGATGATTCAAAAAAAATTAAAAGAAGAATTATTAAAAGAATATGAAATCACAGAAGGAAGTTATGATTTTTCTAAAGAGTATTGTGTGAATCTGGAACAACATTTTTTTGCTTTAACTGCAGTAGAAGAAAAAGGGGTCAATATAAGAGATAAAGAAAATTTTGTAAATGTAGAACGTTTGAAAGGGCCGGAGCTGTTAAAGCATCCTGAATTTGAGTATGCATTTAGATACAATGAGAATATGTTTCTTCGTGTCTTAGATCAGGTTTTGCAAGAAGGCGGTTTAAAACTGGAATGTTTAAAAGGGGTAAATAGATACGAAGAACTTGATAATCTTTCTTATGGCGAAATGGAAATGGTATTAAGTTTACTGCGTACAAATTTACGTGGAGTAGCCACAAGATGGGGAAATATTATTGATGAAAGTGCCTTTGACGTAAAGGAAACACTATTGACAGAAATGATTAAAGGAGAAGTTTCCAAGGAAAAAATTGAGGAAAGAATTGAAAAGGAAATAAATAATCAAAAGAAAGAGTATCCTCTGATTAGAAAACTGCGTGCCAGATTTTATTTATCTACAGAGGAGACAATAATCAGAACCAATACCTCCATGATAAAAGTCAAAGAAAATAGTTATTTTGCAAAATACAAGAATAAATTTGAAGATGCAAACAGAGCCTGGGAGTTACTTAGAGCAAATGGCTTAGAGGAAAAGGCAGTAAAAGCATGCTGGGAGTATATCAGTAATACAAATAACAAATATTTTGCACAAAATTATGATGCCCAAAAAAGGGTGGAAAATCCTGCAAAACCACTGAAAAAGCTAATAGGTGGATTAAAAACACGGGAAGCTAAAGTCTTGGAGGATAAATTAAGCAGAGGAAGAGAAGGAAATTTTATTAATGAATTTTTACTATGCCGGTACGGCAATCTTGTTCTTCGACAGGACATTAATCCTACACTACATAAACTGTTAACCGGTCCTGTGGCAGCAGATGGAAATGATGCGGCAATCCTTCATCGTGCAGGAATTTATTCTTTTTCGGCCATGGATCGGGTTACAAAAACGATAAAAGAACTTTCCCTACCAAAAGAAGAAGAAAAAAAATATTTAGAGAAAATGATTCCTCTATCCTTAGGTTTTTTTGATGAATATTCCAATGGAAAAAAAATAGAGGATGGAGATATTGCTTGGGCAAGATATCAAGTGGACCAAGAGAAAATAATAAAGCGTACCGGGGTAGAGGATGCAAAAAAGTTATGTGATGAAATTATTCTCAATGTAAAGGGGAAACAAGAGACTCAATTAAAAAGGCAAAAGGAGCGCTATCAGTTTTTGCGTAAATATGAAAATGGAATTTTAGTACCTATCCTTCCTAACCTACTTCAGGACGACACCTTCTGGATTTCTATGGCAACCATGGATCTGGAGGAATTTCAAAAGAAGCTGGATAAACTTACGGCAAGCATTCGCCTGCCGCTGGAAATTTTAAAGAGTCGTTTCTCAGGATTGGGAAAAGACCTTTATGATGAGGTATGTGATCGGTTTGCAAGAGAGATTATGTATGGAGAGGAAAAGGATAAGGTATCATGGTTGGAATCTTTTGACAAGTTTTTTAGGGAATACAGTGAAGATAAATTGGGAAAATTCTCCATCACCAAATTGGTTGAGGAACGTAGGGAGAAGAATGATAATGATCCTGTAATTCCTTATATTACGGAAATTTTATTAAATCATAAGGAAGGGCTGGCACTGGCGGCAGAACCAAAGAAGCTTCATAAACTACTGGATGATTATGGTAAAAATATCGGTTCAAATCTTATTTTAGTGGAAAAAGCTATCCATAGCTATTTGTCAAATCATAAGGAAGAATTTGAAAAAAATAGTGCTGATGATAAAACCATAAAAAATCGAGAAGAGATATTCCGTAAAGGATGTCTTATGTATCTTCAGAGCAATATTATTTATAAACCTGTAGATTCCTTTGCGGCAAATCTGGAAAAATGGATGGCACAATATCTTAAACTTCGTTCTGATATGATGACAGATACAGAAGAAGTGAAAGAAAGAATGGAGGAACGAAGAAGGAAGCTGGAGGAGGTTCAAAATGCCTGGGATACGGGAATGCAAAGACAGGTAAAAGACTTGGAGACTATGCAGAGACTGAAAAAAGATTTACACAGAACGCGTTCACCATTCCAGATGGTAATGGGAGGAAAGAAGCAGGCTACAGAAAAAGAGATACAAAGAGCAAAAAGTACAGTAGAGGAGAACTGGAAAGACTTCCCTATGGCTGTGAAAAATTGTCTGATAGAAAGAAAAGTGTCCGGTGCAGATCAAAGGACTATGCTTCGAGAAGCTACTTGGTTAAAACAGGCATATGATTTAGCAGAAAATATGGTGGAACAGCTGCCGGAAGAAGAGAAAAAACATATTTTAAATCGGGAGAAAATACTTTGGGAGCTTTTAATGTATACCTATTTGGAACGAGTAAAAGAGAAGGAATATAACTTTGATCTAAATCCGGATTTGTCCATGCTTCAAAAGGATTTTGAAAACTTAAAAGGTCGTCATCAGAGTATGGCAGGGCTACAGGAGGTAAGCTATGTGTGGTCAGAGCAATATCAACCCGTATTTTGGGAATTGAATCAGGATGTTCATACAAAAACAGAAAGAGAAGAAAATCCTGTTCTGGCACCCTATCGCCATCTGGTAATGGAAGCTATGGCTGTGGGAATGTATACCATGAAACAAGAAGAATTTGAAGGGATAATAAAGGGGCAAACCAGGTTTTTGAGAAATGCAGAGCTTGCAGATAAAATTTTCGAAAAAACAGTAAAAAAATATGTGGATAATAGAAGTATTGAAAAAAATAATGAAATTCCGTTGAGGGATGCATTGGTTAATTATTTTCGGGCAGATTTGATGGAACAGGAGTCTGTAGATACGATGAAGCTGCAAGAGCAGGTGGATCGTCTTCTTATGGATCAGGACTACCTTGGAAGTCTTCTTAAAGGAAAATTATTGGATTCTGCAAAGCAGGATTCTATATGGGAAGAAGAAAGAACCTTATCTCAGAGAGTAGGGCAACAAGCCTTTGAGGACTTCCTTGGTCAGAATAGGAATTTAACATATCGTATCGAATATAATATGTTGACCGGAATGCAGAGACAGGTGTTTGCCCTATGGCTGTTATTGGAAAAAGAAGAGAGAAGACTTCCGGGAATGGAATTTGTTTGTAGTGAAGAACTGGTAAACAGCCGCTGTATAATGGTTAACAGGCAGCTCCGGGACTACGTAGAAAACAAAGCCTTCAACCCCGTTATTTCTTATCAGGAGGTGTTAGAACACCTGCAGGATGTAAAGGGAAACTTAAATAAAGAGCTGTTTTATGAGGCTATGGAAGCAACCAAAGAATATACTAAGCAGCGTCAAAAGAATCGTCCCAAAGATTATCGTCGATTAAAAGATGCTTCCTATTCGTTACAAGAGGCAAAAGGGCTGTTAAACCAACAGGTAGAGTCGGAGGATTTTGAACTTACTACCACAGATAAGCTAAAACAATGGATTTTACAACAGGATAAGGAGTGGGAAAAAGAAGGAAGAAAAATAGAAGAACAGAAAAAAAAGATAATGACACTGAAAGAAGAAATAAAGAGTTTTACTGACTTCCAGTGGAAATTATTAACCATGGTATTAAATGACCGTACGATGTTGGATTATACCACTGACCTTGCTGCAGGAGAAAATAGCAATATTTATGTAAATGAAGATAAGAGAAGCAGGTTTAAGGAATATGATGTTAAGAATCCCATAATAAAGCTTGAACAGATTAATAATGCAGCCAAAACCTTATTAAGCTACCAACTAAGAGATGATGGGGTTCTCTCCTACGGACATTTAACCAAAAAGGATTTTGCACCGGAAGCATTGAAGCGTAGTACAAAGGTAGATTGGGATCTGCTGAAACGGGCAATTAGTTTGGTAAAAGAAGTGAGTTAGCAAAGATAAAGTGTAACAGAAGGTTTAAGACTAAACGATTACTCTCCAACAGGTTACCATAATATTCTCTCTTTACCATAGACAGTAAATTATGTTAGAATAGAGTAATCTTCGTAATTTTATATCAATGTTAAAGACTATGATATCAATGAATAGGGATTTTACCGGGGATAGTGAAGAGTAAAAAGAAAAAAGAGTGGTAAAGAGAGAATATGGATACTGTTTTCACGATAGATACAGAAGAACAGCAGCGATTGGAGCAAAGAAGAGCCAGAAGAGAACAAATGCAAAGAGAAAAAAAGCTGCAAATGGAACGAAGAAGAAAGATGAAAAAGATTATCATGTTGGGAAGCAGAATAACTTTTGCAGCAGTGGCTTTTATTATAGTTGCCCTTTGTTCTTCGGGAGTGTTTAATACCTTTTATAAGGAAAGTGAAGAGGGAAAGATATGGCAGACCTTTGACTTTATTAAGGAGACGGAGACACAGGAGCTCCTTTCACAAGAGGATGCTGAGACGGATATGCTACAGGGAGAAAAGGAAGAACTGCCGCAGTCGCAGCCAAATATGCTGGCCTCGGTACAGCTGCCAAAGCAATTTCAATTTCAATCCTCAGAGGAGAAAAAGTATATCTACAATGAGGAGATTATTTCCACCAATGCCATTTTAATTGATGAAAGTAAGGATATAATTGTGGCGGCCAAAGGAGAGAAGGAGAGAATTTCTCCGGCATCGATGACCAAGGTATTAACCCTTTTGGTAGCTGCAGAGCATATTACTTATGAGCAGCTGGAAGATACCCTTACCATGACCTTGGAGATTACCGATTATGGCTTTATCAATGATTGCAGCTCTGTAGGCTTTCTGGAAGGAGAGCAGGTGACTGTTCGGGATTTATTTTACGGAACCATTCTTCCTTCCGGAGCAGATGCAGCCTTAGGCTTAGCCATTTATGCGGCGGGCAGTCATGAGGCCTTTGTGGAGCTGATGAATGAAAAGCTAAAGGAGCTGGGTCTGGAAAAAACCTCTCATTTTACTAACTGTGTGGGTATTTATGACCAGAACCATTATTCCACAGTATATGATATGGCCGTAATCATGAAGGCGGCTATGGCTAATGAATTTTGCAGGGAGGTATTAAGCTGCAAAACCTATACCACTAAGATAACGCCGCAGCACCCTGAGGGAATTACCATATCCAACTGGTTTTTAAGAAGAATTGAGGATAAAGAAACGGGAGGAACAGTCCTAGGTGCCAAAACCGGTTTTGTAAATCAATCCGGAAGCTGTGCAGTCAGCTACGGAAGCTTTCAGGACCAAACACCGTACATTTGTGTCACGGTTGGTGCATACAGCAGCTGGCGGTGCATTTATGATCATGTAGAAATCTATAATCGATATGTGGCAGCAGCATAATAAAATGTAAAAAGGCAATTACTTGAAAACAGTAATTGTCTTTTCTTTTATACATGAATTTGTTGCTGTAGCAACATATGAAGAGGGATAGCCGTGGTATAGTTAT
Source organism: Lachnospiraceae bacterium (assembly GCA_017520155.1). Classification (GTDB taxonomy): domain Bacteria; phylum Bacillota; class Clostridia; order Lachnospirales; family Lachnospiraceae; genus SFDP01. Next base: position 3,205 of record JAFXGR010000081.1, on the reverse strand, counting down.
CTCAAGTTAGAGATAACTAACAATTGAAAAAGATAATTAATAAAAAGAAAGAAATAAAAAGGAGGCAGACATGTTTATTGAAAATATAAGCCCAAATGAAGTAGTAAGCTTAAAGGAACAGATTTCCTATGAAGTAGGAAAAGTAGTACATAAAACTCTGGTGGGAAGAAAAGAGATGACTCTTACCTTATTTGCCTTCGATGAAGGCACTAAAATAGATACTCATTCTTCCAATGGAGATGCCATGGTAGTAGTATTGGAGGGAGAAGTACAATTAACAGTGGGAGGAGTTGCCAAAAAGGCAAAGGAAGGGGAAACCTTAATTATGCCGGCAAATATCCCTCATGCAGTAGAAGCATTGACAAAATACAAAATGCTTTTAATTGTGGTAAAACCATTACAGTAAAAAATAAATCACGCAGTTGCCTTACTAAGGCAAGAATAACAGTTTTTTTAAGAAGAGTGAACAATAAAATGAAAAGGAGATTATGATGATGAATAAAATTAATGTAGTATATTGGTCAGGAACAGGAAATACAGAAGCAATGGCAGAGGCTGTGGGAGCAGGAATTGCAGCAGCAGGAAAGGAAGCAAATGTGGTTGCTGTTTCCCATGCAGATATTGAGGAATTAAAAAGTGCAAAGGCATTTGCCTTAGGATGTCCTTCTATGGGAGCAGAAAATCTGGAAGAGGAAGAAATGGAGCCCTTTGTATGTGAGGTAGAAAGCTTTGCTGCCGGCAAGGTGATCGGTCTCTTTGGTTCTTACGGATGGGGCGGTGGAGTCTGGATGGAAGAATGGGTTGATCGTATGGTTCAGGCCGGAGCAACCGTGGTAAATTCAGAAGGAGTAATTTGTAATAACGAACCTGATGCAGACACCATTGAACAGTGTAAAGCCTTGGGAGAACAGTTGGCACAAGTTTAGGATAAGCCACTATGGTGAGAAAAATACAGAAGAATAAATCATAAGAAAAGAGTATCTTACAGAAGGAGTGTCTGTGGGATACTCTTTTTTGTACTTTCCTTATTTGCGGTACACAAAAAGTTACTTTTCACACCCACGACAATCACTTGCTGATTGACGTGGGGAGAATGTATGAATAAAGCCAAAGCGACACCCATCTCGCTGCAAGCGACTTTAAATATGGGTGTCGCTAGTTACTTTTGCACCTTAGCTGGCTAAGGTGTAAAAAGTAACCACAAAAACAGTTAAAGATAATTAAGAAAGAAAAGGGTTTGTGAAATAGACAAAATGGTAGTAAGATAAAGGAGTAAAAACCTTGAAGGGAAAATAGAGGATGAAAAAAATTGCGTTGATCAATGATTTATCAGGTTTTGGAAAATGCTCTCTTACAGCGGCAATTCCCGTAATTTCCGTAATGGGAATTCAGGCTTGCCCTCTGCCTACAGCTGTATTAACGGCACAAACAGGCTTTGATCAATATTACTGTGATGATTATACAGAGAAAATGAAAATCTTTACAGACTACTGGAAGGAAATGGGAGTTTCCTTTGACGGGATTTATTCCGGCTATCTTGCAGGAGCAAACCAAATTGAAAAAGTTCTTGATTTTTTAGAGACTTTCAGAAGGGAAAATACCTTTTTTCTGGCAGATCCCGTGCTAGGAGATTTGGGAGAATTATTTAAAAATTTCGATCACCGTCTGGTGGAGGAAATGAGGCAATTAACAACTCTGGCCAATACCATAACCCCAAATTTAACAGAGCTTTGCCTTTTGGCAGAAACAGATTATTTTCAGTTGATTAAGCACAAAGAGGATACTGATTATGTGGAAAAAATCTATGGAACGGCTAAAGAGCTGTTGAAAAAAGCCAAGGCAGAGCAAAGCATTATTGTAACAGGGATTTTAACTACAAAAAACGGAAAAGAAAGAATCGGAAATATGGTAGTGGACAAGAAGGGCTATTATTACCGAGACATGCATTATACGGGAAAAAGCTTTTCCGGAACGGGAGATTTGTTTGCCTCTGTAGTTTGTGCAGCCATGGTAAAGAAAATGACGGCAAAACAGGCAACAGATAAGGCCATTTATTTTCTCCAGGAAGCCATAGATGAAGCCACAAGAGAAAATATTCCTACTGTTCACGGAGTAAACTTTGAAAAATATTTGTATCGTTTATTATAAGCTAAAGAGAGGATTTTACCCATAAGAAAAAGCTGGCATCATCCTTTGTAGACAGGGTTGGTTAAAGGGACAAATTAATTTGCAGGAACTTTAGTTTGGTCATATTTTTAGGAAAAAAAGAGGCGGATGTCAAAGGGATAACTGATGACACCCGCCTTAAAAAATGTATTGTGAAATGAAATTATGCGTTATTTGCTCTTCTTGCGTATTCTTTCTTTTCAGCTTCGATGAAGATCTCAGCGATAACATCATAAGCTTTTGCCCATGCTTCTATAATTTCATCTGTAATAGCATCCCCTAATACTTCTTTGAAAGCATCTAAAAGATGTCCTCCAATAATAGGATACTGCTCGGGAACAATATTACAGTTACAATGAGTAATAGCAACTTTTTCTACAGCAGGAGCTAATTTTTCAAGATGATCAATATTTTCAGCAGCAGCCAAAACTGTCATAGCAAGTGCTTTTGGCTGTTTACCGGTAGCTTGGTTATCCATGTTAAAGAAAGGTACAATTTCAGGACTTCTTTCAAACATATTTTTATAAAAAGTCTTGGTAATGGTAAGTCCATGTTCTCTGATTGCAGGTACGGTTGATTTTACTAATTCGATTGTTTTTGCGTCTAACATAAGTATTCTCCTTTTTGTCTGTTTTATTTTCGTTGGTTGTTGTTTGGTTTGTAAGTTGACTATAGCATAAAAAAATAAAAGTGTAAACAATATACACATTATTTTTTGTATTTATTTTCGTACAATGAAAAAATCCAAAATAGAGAGAGGAGACTTTTGTTATTTCGGATAAATAGGGGATTGTTTCTACAGCTTATCTATGTTATTAATGGTATGTAAGGATATCGGGGGCAAAAGCCCATTGAAGAATTTTGATTTGTCTATTATGCACAAGTAAGATTATTGAATTGGGCTTTTGACCCTGATATCATGTAAGTAAGTTTGTAAAAAGAAAGACAGTATGGTATTCCTTATCCGAATGTGTCGTAAAACCCCTAGCTTAAGCTATGGGGATATAAGACACGTCCATCGAATTTACGCAAGTAATTG
>JAFXGR010000006.1 GCA_017520155.1 Lachnospiraceae bacterium | reverse complement strand
GGACACCGGTCATAAAGGAACATTTGGAAAGATTCTCCTTGTGGCAGGAAGCAGGAAAGTAGCAGGAGCAGCTTATTTGGCAGCCAAGGCGGCTTTTTTATCGGGCTGCGGAATGGTGAAAATCTGTATTTCCAAAAGTCAGTATGAAGCAGTGTTTTCTTTACTGCCGGAGGCCATGTATGACTGTTATGATTCGGTGGAAGAAATTCCTTCATTACTGGAAAAATCTATTCCCTGGGCAGATATTATTATTATGGGACCGGGGATGGGAATAGAAGAAGAGGGGCAAAAGCTGTGGGAAATAGTAATACAGGGAGAGAAAAAGCCCTTAGTTCTTGATGCAGACGGTTTGACTCTTTTGGCCAAAAAAGAGAACAGTTTTTTACTGGAACATCTGCAAAAAAAGAAAGAGAGTCAAAGAGTTTTGGTGTTAACCCCTCATCCGGCAGAGCTGGCAAGACTGGTGGGGCAATCTATGGAAGAAATTGACCGAAACTGGGAAGAAATTTTGAAGCAGTATGCAAAGAAAATGAAGGCAGTTATGGTGAGAAAAAATGCCAGAACCATTATTTGTGATGAAGGAAAAGAGCTGATGCTGAATTTATCCGGAAATCAGGGAATGGCCACTGCAGGCAGCGGTGATGTTTTATGTGGAATTATTGGTGCTTTCTTGGCCGTATTTTCTGTTCCCTATGAGGCAGTAACAGCGGCAGTATATTGTCATGGTTTGGCCGGAGATCTTATGGCAAGGAAGAAAGGCTGTCACAGTATGATGGCCGGAGATTTGCTGGATGCTTTGCCCCTGCTTTTCAGGGAAGGTGAAGACAGAGATTTATCAAGTGTGTCAAAGGGAAAACTTCTTAAGGAGTAAAAGTGGAGGAGAGTATGGAAAAACATTATGATCGAATCTTTGCAGCCATTGATCTGGATGCTATTAATCATAATACAAAGGTAATAAGCCAGGCTCTGTCAGAGAATACGAAAATTCTGGCGGTAGTAAAAACTGACGGATATGGACACGGAGCGGTTCCTATTGCACGTGAACTGGAAAAAAAAGAATGTATTTTTGGTTTTGCTACTGCCACAGCAGAGGAAGCATTTATTCTTCGAAAGGCAGGAATAGAGAAGCCTATCCTCGTACTGGGCTATGTTTTCCCCTATGCCTATGAAGAAATCATAGACAAAGAAATAAGAATTGCTTTTTTTAGAAAAGACCAGATTCAATATCTGGCTTTGGCCGCTAAAAAACAGGGAAAAAAAGCATATGTTCATATTAAGACAGATACGGGAATGAACCGAATCGGCATTACCCCTGACCAAAAGGGAATAGAGTTTATGGAAGAAATTTTATCCTGTCCGGAAATTGAGGTGGAAGGTATTTTTACCCACTTTGCCAAAGCTGATTTGAAAAAAAAGGAAGCTACGATAAAGCAATTCGAAAAGTTTCAAACCTTTGTGGAACTGTTGGAAAAAAGATTTAATATAACAATAAAATTAAAACATTGTGCAAATTCTGCCGCAGCCTTGGAAATGCCAAGTACCCATTTAGATTTAGTAAGAGTGGGGATCTCCATGTACGGACTTTGGCCCTCGGAAGAGATTGAAAAAGAAAAATATCCGTTAAAGCCTGCATTTTCTTTGCATAGTCATATTGTATATTTAAAAACAGTAATGGCAGGAGAAGAAATCAGCTACGGGGGGACTTTTGTGGCAAAAAAGGATACTTTGGTGGCCACTATTCCTGTGGGATACGGAGATGGTTTTCCCCGAAGTCTTTCCAACAAAGGCTATATTTTTGTTCACGGCAGGAAGGCACCGATTATTGGAAGAATTTGTATGGATCAGTTTATGGTGGATGTAACTCATATTTCCCAGGTAAAAGAGGGGGATGAAGCAGTTCTTATCGGAGAAGGAGAGGAAGAAAAGATTACCATGGAAGAAATGGGGATTTTAGCTGACCGATTTAATTATGAATTGGCCTGTGTGATTGGAAAAAGAGTCCCCAGAATCTATCTGAAAAAAGAAAAAGAATGTTACGCAAAAGATTATTTTGATGACTATAGCTTTGATAAAATTTAATGGTATACCTTCAGATAATGTGGCAATACTGTTTATGCATATGTGCAAGCTATATTAGATGAAGGAAGTGAAAAATTTGAAACGTGGAGATATCTATTATGCAGATTTAAGACCGGTAATTGGCTCCGAGCAAGGAGGAGTAAGACCGGTATTAATCGTTCAAAATGATATGGGAAATAAATATAGTCCTACGGTAATCTGTGCAGCAATTACCAGTAAATTAACAAAACATAAGCTGCCCACTCATATACAGCTGGAATGCAGCAGATATGATATTGTAAAGGATTCAGTAATTTTATTGGAACAGCTGCGAACCGTAGATAAAAAAAGATTGAAGGATAAAGTATGTCATTTAGATTTTGATATTATGGAAAAGGTAAATGAAGCCCTAAAGATAAGTCTTCAATTGCATTGACGTTTTTTTATTGAAATGATATAGTTTATGAAAAGTTATGAAATAACTTTTCATAAAAAGGTACGAAAGGTGCCGTCCATCTGATTATAGGGTTCTGGAAGAGGTTCTTGTAATTGTAATTTATGGAAAGTTAAAATAAGCAAGATAAAATCATAACGAAAGAAAGGTGATAAAATGTCAGGACATTCTAAATTTGCAAATATTAAGCACAAAAAAGAAAAAAATGATGCTGCGAAAGGGAAAATTTTTACTATTATCGGTAGAGAAATTGCCGTTGCAGTAAAAGAAGGAGGTCCGGATCCTTCCAATAATTTTAAGCTGGCTAAGGTAATTGAAAAGGCAAAATCCAACAATATGCCTAATGATACTATAGAAAGAGGAATTAAGAAGGCTGCCGGTGATGTGGGAAATGTAAATTATGAATATGTTACATATGAAGGTTATGGGCCTAACGGTATTGCCATCATTGTAAATGCCTTAACAGATAATAAGAATCGTACAGCCTCCAATGTAAGAAGTGCCTTTACCAAGGGACAGGGAAGCATCGGAACTCCCGGTTGTGTTTCCTTTAGCTTCGATGAAAAAGGACAGATCATTATTGATAAAGAAGAATGCGATATGGATGCAGATGATTTAATGATGATTGCACTTGATGCAGGAGCAGATGATTTTAATGAGGAAGAGGACAGTTACGAGGTTCTTACCAGTGCGGAGGCTTTTGATGAAGTAAAGAAGGCATTGGAAGAAGCATCAGTTCCGTTGGCCAGTGCAGAGGTAACCATGATTCCTCAAAATTATGTTGAATTAACAGACGAGGTTGCCATTAAAAATCTTCAAAAGACCTTAGATCTTTTAGATGCAGATGATGATGTGCAGTCAGTTTACCATAACTGGGATGAATAAAAGGGGGAGAAGAGAATGAGTAAGGTATACGGAAAAGAAACAATTTGTATCCAATCCTGTTGGAAACCGGCTAACGGAGAGCCAAGAGTACTGCCCATTTATCAGAGTACTACCTTTAAATATGAGTCCAATGAGCAAATGGGAAGGTTATTTGATTTAGAGGAAAGTGGGTATTTTTATACCCGGCTTCAAAATCCCACCAATGATTTTGTTGCCGCTAAAATTTGTGAACTGGAAGGTGGAGTAGCGGCTATGCTTACCTCCTCCGGTCAAGCGGCTAATTATTATGCAGTATTTAATATTTGTGAAGCGGGAGATCATGTAGTTTTATCTTCTACAGTATACGGAGGTACCTACAATTTACTTACCGTAACCATGAAAAAAATGGGAATTGAATGTACGGTAGTAGACCCTGACGATACGTTGGAAAACTTAAAAAAGGCCATGAAACCAAATACAAAATGTGTTTTTGGAGAAACAATTGCTAATCCGGCAATGGTAGTTTTGGATATTGAAAAATTTGCCACTCTGGCGCATGAACATGGAGTACCCTTAATTATTGATAATACCTTTGCTACACCCATTAATTGTAATCCTTTTCAATGGGGAGCAGACATTGTAACTCATTCCACCACAAAGTATATGGATGGTCATGCCACCTGTGTAGGAGGGGTTATTGTAGATTCCGGTAATTTTGACTGGACAGCTTATCCTGAAAAATTCCCCGGATTATGTACTCCCGATGATTCCTATCATGGAATAATTTATACAGAAAAATTTGGTAAAGGTGCGTTTATTACCAAGGCTACTACTCAGCTGATGAGAGATTTAGGTTCCATTCAGGCACCGCAAAATGCTTTTTTACTTAATATTGGTTTGGAAACTCTGGCTCTTAGAATGGAACGTCACTGCAGCAATGCACAAAAGGTGGCTGAGTTTTTAGAGGCCCATGAAGACGTTGCCTGGGTAAATTATCCGGGGTTAAAAAGTAATAAATACTATGAGTTAGGTCAGAAATACCTTCCTAAGGGAAGCTGCGGGGTAATCTCCTTTGGCTTAAAGAGCGGCAGAGAGGGTGCAGGGAAAATGATGAATCATTTGTCTCTTGCAGCCATTGTAACACACGTAGCAGATGCAAGAACCTGTGTACTGCATCCTGCCAGTCATACTCACAGACAGATGACAGATGAACAGCTTAAAGAGGCAGGGGTAGCCCCTGATTTAATCCGTTTGTCTGTGGGAATTGAAAATGTGGATGATATTATTTATGATTTGAAACAGGCGATGGAAAAGGCAAATGCATGAAATCCTTAAAATTAGAAGAAGAGCATAAGTACGGAAAACATTTCGTGGAAATTGGAATTTTAATCATGATTGCAAATGTGATGACTGCCATATTTTTATGGCAGTCTATTCTTCATGATTGGAAGGTTACAGGAGGAGAATATTTTCCCCTTGCTTTTATTAAAGAACATAGTACGACTTACTCTTTCTCTTTTAATGTTGCTTCCGGCTATGTAGGATTTTTGAGGCTGATTTTCTCTTTTCTTGGAAATATGGAAGAGCTGGTATTAATTTCTAATTTGATTTTACAGCTGTCAGGGGTATTGTTTTTTTATTTTACCATGCGAAAAATAGGAGGAGTCTTAATGGGAGGCTTCTTGGGAGCAGGAGCAGCAGTACTCAGTATTTTGTTTTTTCCCACAGAAAAAGATCTTCCCTTACATTTTTTGTGGTTTTGCCTTTCTCTTACCTTATATGTTTTAATACAGACAGGTGCTTTTGCTAAGGAAAAAGAAGGGGCAGGCTGTATTTTTTTTCCTGTACTTCAAGGCGGTATTTGCGGAATTTTTCTGCTTTTTGATATTTCCGGAATTTTACTTTTGATTACAATGTTTATTGTTTTAGAGAAAAATGGATTAAAAATCAAAAGAAGTTTTGCCTACGGCAGTGTTATTTTGGGAACTATCCTTCCTTTCGCAGTTGTTGTTTTCCGAAAAAAAACTGAAGCAGCAGAAGCTTTTGGACAATTCTATGGTTTGTGGCAGGAACAAATTATCTTTTACGGGAAAAATAAAAACAATAGCAGTGAGATTTTAGCTTTATGCTTTTATTTTGTATTTCTTTGGGTTGTATTTCTTCTGCTTATTTTTTCCGAAAGAAAGAATAAACAAGTTCTCTTAAAGGAAGGGGAAATAGGGGGAGAAGAAATTAAAGAACGGGGAAAGGATAAAGAGGCGGAGCTTTCTTTAAATAATCTTATGGTTATTTCGAAAAATGAGAATGGACAAGAGGATAAGCAGGAGGAGAAAATTAAGCTGTTACATAATCCTTTACCCCTGCCGAAAAAGCATGTGAAAAAGGAAATGAAATATGCCTTTGAACCTACCAAGGAGCAAATGCATTATGATCTTAATAATTATGATGTAAATGATGATTATGATTTAAAATAGAGAAGAGCTTTGTTAAGCTCTTTTTTTCTTTTGCAATAAAGTGAATAAATCTTTTTTTCTGTCACATCCTAAAAGAGGAGAAATTAATTGACAAAATGGGAAAAAAGGAGATTATATGGGAAAAGCAAAGCAGAATAAAGCAGAAGAAAAAAAAGCAGAGGAAAAGGAAATCATAGAAAAAGAAAAGTGGAACAGGGAACAGATGATAGAGGAGGGCAAAATATCTCTCACTGAAAATAAAGAAAATCATCATATTCAGCTGATTACCATTATCGGAGAAATTGAAGGCCATGATGTTTTGGGGAGTAATGTAAAATCAACAAAATATGAGCATATTCTTCCTACCCTTGCGGCTATTGAAGATACGAAAGAAATAGATGGTGTTTTGATTTTGCTTAATACCATGGGAGGAGATGTGGAGGCAGGACTTGCCATTGCAGAAATGATAGCCTCTCTCAGTAAACCAACGGTATCCCTTGTTCTTGGGGGAAGTCATTCTATTGGAGTTCCTATTGCAGTAAGCAGTGACTATTCCTTTATTGTGCCTACCGGTACCATGGTAATTCATCCTGTAAGGCTCAGCGGATTGGTGATCGGTGCACAGCCCACCTATGATTATTTTAAACAGATGCAAAACCGTATTACTCATTTTATCAGCAAACATTCTAAAATATCAAAAGATCATGTGGAGGATTTGATGATGAAAACAGGAGTGCTTACCAAAGATGTGGGAACAATTCTGGTGGGAAAAGAAGCAGTAAAAGAAGGAATTATAGATTCCGTGGGTGGTATTTCCCAGGCTATTGCAAAATTACATGAAATGATTGGAAATAGAGGCTAAAATATGATATACTATCTTGGGATTTTACGAGGACTAGTCACTTCAATTCATTGTCTTTCGTAAAATGCCGGGAGAGTATAGAAAGGATGTTATTATGGCAACTGGTTCTAATACAAGAAAAAAAAGTACGGCAGCAGGAAGGAAGAAGACTGCCGCAAAACAACAAAAAAGAAAATCACAGCCAAGACAACGAAGTGAAAAGGAACGGATGATCAGCAGCGAATTATCTTTGTTAATTTTACTTACAATTGCTGTTTTACTGTTTTTATGTAATTTTGGTATTATCGGTCCTTTAGGAAATGCTGTCTCAGGATTTTTATTTGGTATCTTTGGTTTATTGGCATACATAGCACCTGTATTTATTTTTTTAATTACCGCTTTTTTCATTTCCAACCGAGATAACAGAAGCATTGTATTAAAAGTAGTTTTTTCTGTAGTTATTTTCTTTATTCTTGGGATGTTTCTTCATTTGCTTCAGGGAGAATTAAGTACAGACTCAGGATATTCTCTGACACAGATTTATGATTTAGGGAAAAATCATAAAAAAGGGGGAGGGATTCTTTTTGGCTCCCTTGCTTATCTTTTATTTTCCTTGTTGGATATGGTAGGTTCCCTTCTTGTTTTACTTCTTCTGTTTTTGGCATCTTTAATTGTTATTACAGAAAAATCATTTTTCAGAGGCTTAAAAAGAGGAAGTGATTATGTGGTTTCTTCTGCAAAGGATGATGCCAGATATCGCAGAGAACAGGCAAGAATTAGAAGAGAGGAGCAGCAGCTGTTAAAACAAAAGCAGCAGAAGGAAGAGGAAG
>JAFXGR010000080.1 GCA_017520155.1 Lachnospiraceae bacterium | reverse complement strand
TAAATCCCGTTCGATAAATTCTCTTACTTCACGTCCACGCTCTCCAATTAAACCGATTACATTAATATCTGCCTTTGTATTTCTAGCAAACATCCCCAGTAAGGTAGACTTTCCCACCCCGGAGCCGGCAAAAATACCAATTCTTTGTCCCTTACCAATGGCAATTAAACCATCTACTGCTTTCACTCCCAAGGGCAGGATTTCCGTAATAATTTCTCTCTCCATAGGATCCGGCGGCTGAGCCTCCACTACACAGGCCTGTCCTGTGGTAATGGCACTTCCGTCTATGGGTCTTCCCAATCCATCCAAACATTTCCCGAGAACCTCCGGACCTACCCAAATTTTTAATACATCACCTGTATTTTCTACAATATTACCTAAACCAATTCCTTCCGTAAGATCAAAAGGCATAAGCTGTGTTTTTCCATCTTTAAATCCTACCACCTCAGCCATAATGGGCTTAAGTTGTGGGTCCGAGGGATAAATATAACAAATATCCCCAAGCTTTGCATCAGGCCCTGCAGATTCCAAAGTCAATCCTACTATATTTACTATTTTTCCCTTTTTTTTACATAATGACTGCTCTAATACCTTTTGGTATTTTGCAAAATCAATGGCTTTATCCACTTTACCATTCCTCTATCTTAATTTTCATATGATAGTAAACGCAGTCTGCGTTTCAATTCTTCTACTTGCGCTCCAATACTGCAATCAAATATACCATTATCAGTTTCTATTACACATTCATTTTCTTTCAATGTAATATCTTCCACAATTTCCACGGTAACCGTTTTGGAAATCATATTATCCAGTAATTCACCCTTAGCGGCAATAACTTCACGATAATCTTCTTTACTCACATGAATGATAAAATCTTTTACTCCCTCTATACTACGAATGGTATTACTGATTGCATTAAAAAGTACCGGTTTATAGGAAGACAATTCCACCTTGAAGATTTCCTCGTAGATTCCGGTAATGGTTTCTACAAACTGAACCTCCAAAGCATCTACTCTTTTTTGAAACTCCTGCTCCAAAAGCGCTTCCTTTTCTTTCCATTTTATCTTCTCTTCTTCCAGTTCTCGCATGGCTTCAATTCTGCCGCTTTGATAACCTTCTTCCCGGCCCTCTTCCATTGATCTTTTCTTCAAAAAGCTTATGGCCTTATCTGCCTCCGCATGAAGCTGTTCAATTTCTTCCTGCGCCTTGGCAATCATTTCTTCCGGTGAAGGTCCTTCATAAACCGGCTGAGGGGAAACAGCTTCTATTCCCTGGGAAAACTCTTCCTCATTTTCTCCCAAATAAACAGCATCCACTTCCGGTGCCCCTAACCCCTGGGAAAAACCTTCAGAAAATTCATCTTTTTGGTATAATTCAACCTTTTTTGAAAATAATTCATTGGAATCCAAAACAACCGGATCTTTTTCTTTAAGTACAAATTGATTTGCCTTAATCAGATTTTTAGACAACAATTTCGTCTCCTCCACCTCTGGAAATTACAATTTCTGCTGAATCTTCCAACTTTCTGATAATATTAACAATCTTTTGCTGAGCTTCTTCTACGTCTTTCATACGAACAGGTCCCATGAATTCCATATCTTCACGAATCATGGCCGCCAAACGTTTAGACAGGTTATTAAAGATTGTTGTCTGCACCTGCTCATTAGCACTCTTAAGAGCCACAGCCAAATCATTATTATCCACATCTCTAAGAACTCTCTGAATGGACCTATCATCCAGAAGCAGAATATCTTCAAATACAAACATCTTCTTACGAATTTCATCTGCCAATTCAGGTTCTTCAATTTCCAATGTTTCCATAATATGTTTTTCTGTTCCACGATCTACAGAGTTTAAGATGTCTACTACTGCATCTACTCCGCCAATAATGGTGTAATCCTGATTTACAAGACTTGCTAGCTTGGATTCCAAAATCTTTTCCACTTCCTTTATAATATCAGGACTTGTTCTATCCATCATAGCAATACGTTTTGCAACATCTGCCTGTCTTTCCGGGGGCAGTGCTGAAATAATTAAAGAAGATTGCATTGGTGATAAATAAGATAAAATCAAGGCAATGGTTTGAGGATGTTCATCCTGAATAAAGTTAAGTAACTGAGAAGCATCTGTCTTTCTTACAAATTCGAAAGGCTTTACCTGAAGAGAAGCTGTCAGCTTTCCTATTACACTCATGGCCTTCTCTGTTCCTAAAGCTTTTTCCAAAAGTTCCTTTGCGTAACCGATACCACCCTCCGCAATGTACTGCTGAGCCAGACAAACCTGATAAAACTCTTCTATTACTGCCTCTTTCATTTGTGTAGTAATACTTCTTGTATTCGCAATTTCTAAAGTTAATTCTTCTATTTCTTCTTCTTTTAAATGTCTAAATATACTTGCAGACTTTTCCGGTCCTAAGGTAATCAATAGGATCGCGGACTTTTGTAAGCCTGTTAATTTATCATCTCCACTACGGGCCATACCCTTTCCTCCTCATCCCTGTCAGATTTATGTTCCGAAACAGTTTAAACCGTGTTTATCTGTTTCCTTACATATCCCAATCTTCATTCAGCCAGTTACGCAGTAAATTGGCAACTGCCTCAGGATTTTCATCTACAAACTTCTCAATCAGCTTTCTTGTTTCAGATTTAGTTTCAGCTTCCAAATCCTCCAAAGCAGATTCCGGTGTAGACTGAAGTAAGCTTTCCACAGAAACCTCTTCCTCTTCTTCCACTTGCTTTTCACTTCTTAAGCTTCTAAAGATTACAAAGAGAAGAAGTCCTAAAATTAATACAATCAGTACAATCTGCAGAATATCCGTAGCCTTCATAGCCATACCTTCTGCATCTATGTACATAGGCTCTTCGTAAGCAACAAAGGAAATGTTTTCTGCACTGATCCCGGAAGCCTTAGCTACCATATCTACTAAATCTTCATCTACTTCCAACTTTGTTCGCTCTTGATTTTGAACCTTATATTCTTCCCAGGTAATTCCATCCAAAAGTCCCTGTCTCTTAGCATCTTCTTCTTTAAGCACACGATATTTAATCGCTGCTACAGAAATAGAAGAAGATTCATATTTAATTAATCCGGGAGGAATGTTAATTAATTCCACACTTTCATTGGGCAGATAATCTCTGGAAATTTCAGAGGTAGAGGAGCTGGCAGACTCATAATCATTCATCACATAATCGGTATTATCCTCATTATTAGAGTCTGTACCCGGCACACCGCCTACACCGCCGCTGGTTTCCGCTTCATAATTATCTTCATGACTAAGCATTCCTTCCACTCTTCCGTCAGGAGCCCAGAAAAGATGCTCTGTTTTTTCCGCACTGGAAAAATCAAGATCTAAATTAGGAGAAGCCTCTACCAAATTGAACTCATTTGTTGCTAGCAATACTTTTTTAATATTATTTTGTAAAACAGCTTCTGTTTGCTGCTTTACCGTAAACTGACTGTTTGCATTCCCAATAATGGAACTGGTATCATCTCCGGAAAACAGAAGATTTGCTTCACTATCTATAATAGTAATCGTTTTAATCTCTTCATTACCTAAAGCTGTTTTTAAGTACTGTGCAATATTTGCCGCTTGATCATTGGAAATAGGATCTGCCAGTTCTAATCTTACACTGGCAGAAGAATCCTGTTGTTGTGCAATCATAGTTCCGTCATCTTCTGGAATATTCAATACCACTGTAGCAGAAATTACATTTTCAAGATTTTCCAGATCTTCTTCTAACAAATCTTCCAAATAAGCCTTATTTCTCTTCAATTTGTCAGATTCCGTAGTACTAAACCCTCCACTGGTAACATCATCGATAGTCATTCTAGTGGTAGGAATATTATTTGCTCCAAGCAATACATTAGCCTGTCCAATCTGACTTTTTTCTACTTTGATCTGATATCCATCTTCTGAATAGACATAATCAATAGCAGGCGAAGCCCCCTCTAACAATTCAATGATTGCCGATGACTCTTTTGTAGATTCACAAGTCACCAACAATTCATACTGCGGTCTGGTTAACACCGTAATCAGAATTGCCAAAGCAAGAATTACCCCTGCTAAAACTGAAATTATAATTGTTTTTTGTTTGGAGGAATACTTATTCCACCATTCCATAAATTTGCCCGGAAGCTCTTTTATCTTATCTACCATTGTACCTTACCCATTCTTAAGTATTCTTTTGGCTATATTCAGCCTTTCTTTGCCCCGCCGGTCTACCGCTTTTAAATCTGCATATTCATAAGTTCTTTGTAGCTTTCCAGAAACTTATCTCTTAATGCAACCGTATATTGCAACGCCGTAGATGCCTTCATTTGTGCAATCACCAAATCATGGGTATTTTCTGTCTGCCCCAAAGCAAACTTCAACTCCTCATTCTCCATATCCGACAAATAAGAATTGGTTGTTCTTATATTCTCCATGGCAGTTTCCAGTATACCCGAAAACTCTTGTGTACCTTGTAAAGTAGTACTGGTTTTCCCTGCTGCCTGACCCGATTTCAGGGTTTCTTCAATCACTCCGGAGCTCAGTCCATACAATGCCGTAATATCCATCTTTCTATACTCCTTTATCTTCCCTTATTTTCTTATTTCCCTATATTCAAGCCTTTAGTGGCAATATTCTTACTTGCCGTAAATGCCGTAGCATTAGCCTCATAGCTTCTGCTGGCATCAATCAGGTTAGTCATTTCCGTAATAATATTTACATTAGGATAAGTAACATACCCATTTTCATCTGCATCCGGATGAGAGGGATCATAAACCATGTTCATCTGGCTTTCCTTATCCTCGTAGACACCGTTAATCTTTACTCCTTTTCCTGAGTATCGATCGGTAGCTTTATTCAACACATGGTGAAAAGGTGTCTGAGAATCCTTTTCCGTAAAGGTAACCACTTTTCTCACATAGGGTGTTCCGTCACTTGTTCTGGTGGTATTGGCATTAGCCACATTCTGTGAAATAATATCCATACGAAACCGCTGAGCAGTCATTCCTGTTGCATTAATATCAAAAGCATCAAACATTCCCATAATTGTCCCCTCCTATTTTACTTCATTACTGATGTAAGATTAGTAAATTCCTGTCCAATACTGTCAGTCAGTCCCTGATAGCGAATCTGATTGGATGCAAGTTCTACATTTTCTGTATCAATATCCACATTGTTTCGGTCTAAACGATAGGAGAAACCTGCATGATCCCGATAAGTCATAGGATTTAATCTTTTCAAATTAATTCTTCCCACCTTCTCATCTATGCTTTCATATCGATTGTGCTTTAGCGCCTTACGCAGCTGCTCTTCAAAATTTACATCCTGTCTCTTATAACCGGGTGTATCTACATTAGCGATATTATTAGCAATAGCATCATTACGAAGCCAGGCAGCATCTGCCGCTTTATCTAATACATTAATATAATCGAACGCACTGGAATTAATCATAACTTCCTCCCCTTTTTGAATATATATACACTTATCCTTATACTAAACAAAATTATATACCATATAATTATATAACTTTTCCACAAAATAACAAGGTCTTTACCGAAAAAAAATTGACGAATATTACCTGTTTTTTTTCTCATTTTATCATCAAAAAAAAGCTTGACATCATTATCCTTATAAAAAATCCCCATAAATCAATGCTTATGGGGATTTCCTTCCGTATTTAATAATTATATACTTTAATTCTTTTTAATTTTTTCTTTTAATTTTTCAATTTCTTCATATACGGAATCATTTAATACCTTAATATAAGTTCCTTTCATTCCGGAAGAACGAGATTCAATTACTCCTGCACTTTCAAACTTTCTTAAGGCATTTACAATAACGGAACGGGTAATTCCCACACGGTCAGCAATCTTACTTGCCACCAGAATACCTTCCATTCCATCAAGTTCTTCAAAAATATGAACAATAGCTTCCATCTCTGAATAGGATAACGTACCGATAGCAGAATTAATAACGGAAACCTTCCTGCTTTCTTCTGCCGTTTCCTCATTCACTGCCCTTAACATCTCAAGTCCTACTACTGTGGTACCGTATTCACACAGGATAATATCATCAATATCGTAATACTGCCCGGACTTATATAGGAATAATGTCCCTAAACGTTCTCCTGCAATTTCAATAGGAGCAATAATCGCCGCATATTGTCCAAAACCAATATTCTCAATTCCCAATGTGGCAAGATTTACGTTCTCTTTTGTAGACAGAACAGCCAGCATTCTTTCATTTAAGCTGGAATCAATAAAATCTCCCACACTGTTGCAAAGCTTATCTCTGATGGGATCCTCCTGGGAAGCATAATGTAATCCCAAAACCTTCCCTTTTTTACTGATTACTACAACATTGGAAGATAAAATTTCCTTCATTACCTTGCAAATATCATTGAATACTACCTTGCTGGAATTATTGTTGTGTAATAATTCCCCTATTTTTCTCGTTTTGTCTAAAAGTTGTATGCTACTCATCAGTTTACCTCCACTTTCACACTGAAACCTTATCTATAAAGTGTATTGTAGCACATTTTTTGTACAACCACAACTTTTTTCCGAATTTTCTGTAAATTTATTGTAAACTTCTTCCATGGACAATTTATTATAGTTATTCAGCCTTTACTTCTTTTTTTCAACAAGGTGACCGCAATCCGGCTGAGAACATAACAATTTCGTTCCCTTTTCCACCATCAGTCCACCACATTTTTCACATTTTACCTCTGAGGGCTTCTGCCATACCATAAAATCACATTCCGGATTATCAATACACCCATAATATTTTCTGCCTTTTTTTGTTTTCTTCAATACAATATCTTTCCCGCATTTAGGACAAGGAATACCAACTTTTTCAAAAAAAGGCTTTGTATTTCTGCATTCCGGGAATCCGGAGCAGGCCTGAAACCTTCCGTGAGGTCCGTATTTGATATACATGGGACGTCCACATAATTGACAATCCTCTCCGGAAACTTCTTCCTTAATGGTTACCTGTTCCAATTCCTTTTCCGCTTTTTGTACCGCTTCTTCCAGATCTGGGTAAAAATTGGAAATTACCGTTTTCCAATTTACAACTCCTTCTTCCACCCCATCCAGCAAAGTCTCCATGGTTGCCGTAAAATTAACATCTACAATGGAAGGAAAGGCCTCCTTCATCATTTGATTTACCACTTCTCCAATCTCGGTTACATAAAGATTTTTATTTTCTTTTACAATATATCTTCTTGCTAAAATAGTGGTAATCGTAGGTGCATAGGTACTGGGACGTCCGATACCCAATTCCTCTAAAGCCTTCACTAAAGAGGCTTCTGTATAATGTGGCTGAGGCTGTGTAAAGTGCTGCTTTGCCTGTAAATCTTCCAAAAACAGCGTCTGTCCTTTTTCCCATTGATTGAGCAAAACATTGCCGCTTTCCTTTTCCTCTTCTTCTAAGATATAGACGCTGCGAAATCCTTCAAATACCACCTTATGTGCTGCCATGGTAAAACGATGATTCCCTGCCCCTATTTTCACAGAAACAGTTTCATACACTGCATCTGCCATCTGACTTGCCACAAAACGCTTCCAGATCAGCTGATATAAACGAAACTGATCTCTTGTTAAAGATTCCTTCATTAACTGAGGAGTTCTGGCAATATCGGTAGGACGAATTCCTTCATGAGCATCCTGAATTTTCTTCTCCTCTTTTACCTTCCGTTCCTTTGCTGCCGAATATTTCTCACCGTAATTTTTTTCAATAAATTCTGCCGCCAGTTTGGTTGCTTCTTCTGAAATTCTGGTGGAATCCGTACGCAGATAAGTAATAATTCCCACTGTACCGTTTCCCTTTACGTCAACTCCTTCATACAGCTGCTGTGCCAAGCGCATAGTCTTTTGAGTGGAAAAATTAAGCACCTTGCTGGCCTCCTGCTGTAAGGTAGAGGTGGTAAAGGCAAGAGGTGCCTTTTTGATTCGTTCTCCTTTTTTTATCTCTTCTACTATAAATGGTGTATTCTTTACATCTTCCTGAATTTTTTCCACTTCTTCTTTAGAAGAAATACTTTGTTTTTTCTCGTTTGTACCATAGTATTTAGCTACTATTTTTCTTTTTTCCCCTTTTGCCTTCAGCCCTGCTTCCAAAGTCCAATATTCCTCAGGAATAAACTCATTAATTTCCTCTTCTCTGTCACAAATAATTCTAAGGGCCACAGACTGTACTCTTCCTGCACTCAAACCTCGCTTTACTTTTGCCCAAAGGAGGGGAGAAATACGATATCCTACAATTCGATCCAAGCTTCTTCTGGCCTGCTGGGCATCAACCAGATTCATATTGATCTCTTTTGCCCTTTTCAAAGATTCTTTAACTGCCGTCTTGGTAATCTCGTTAAAGGTAATACGGTATACCTTCTTTTCTCCCAGCTTTAATGCTTCATATAGATGCCAGGAAATTGCTTCTCCTTCCCGGTCCGGGTCAGTTGCCAGATATATCTTTTCTGCTTTTTTTACTTCCTTACGCAGGGATGCCAAAATATCCCCTTTTCCTCGAATGGTTATATATTTAGGTTCAAAGTCATTTTCCACATCAATTCCCAAACGACTTTTGGGCAAGTCCCTAACATGTCCGTTACTTGCCATTACTTCATAATTTGCTCCTAAAAACTTTTTAATGGTTTTCACCTTGGCTGGTGATTCCACGATCACTAAATATTTCGCCATTTTACATCCCCTTATCATCACAGATCTTTCTTCCGTCTGCAAACTATCTTCACTTATACACTAAATTTTATCTGGATGCAAGCATAAATATTCGTAATCCTTCTTTCTTTATTATTTTTCAGTAAGAAAATCTTCCGGCCATCCTACTCTGAAAAGGAAATTCATCCTTCACCGGATGCTTCTTTTCTTAAGAGACAAATGGTTTCACAATTGGCGGTCCAGGGGAACTGATCAATGGCTACTGTTTTCTCTACTTTGTAGCCTCTTTCCAAAAGTATCTCTAAATCTCTTGTCAGGCTGGTAGGCTTACAGCTAATGTAAATCATTCGTTCCACATTATAAGAGATAATCTTTTCCAAAGCTTTGGGATGTACTCCGTCTCTGGGAGGATCCAGAATAATAAAGTCCGGTTTTTCCTCAATCTCATCCAACATCTTCAGTACATCTCCGGCAATAAACCTGCAATTGTCCAATCCATTATCTTTGGCATTCTTTATCGCAGCTTCTACCGCTTCTTCTACAATTTCTACCCCAATTACCTTTTTGCATACCGGTGCCATTAATTGGGCAATTGTTCCTGTACCGCTGTAAAGATCATAGACAATTTTATCCGCTTTTCCTGTACCCTCTTCTGATTTCAGCTCCCCAATATAGTCTCTTGCTGTCTGATACAGCACCTCTGCTCCCAAAGAATTTGTTTGAAAGAAAGAGAAGGGAGAAATTTTAAAACGAAGGCCCAAAAGTTCTTCATAAAAATAATCCTGCCCCTGTAAAATTACCGTTTCATCACTTTTTACCACATCTGCCACGGAATCATTTTTCATATGAAGAATGCCAATGATCTTTCCCTGTAGCGGTAAGCGAGAAAGCACCTCCCTAAACCCATGAAGAAGCGTTGCTTGTGTATTTTCCTCTATTTGCGTAGTGGTTACTAAGGCCACTAAGATTTCTCCTGTTTTAACCGCTTTTCTTACCAACAGATGGCGTAAATACCCCTCATGACGCAGACGATGAAAAAAGGTAACTTCTTTTTCGGAAAAAAAGGACAATACAGCCTGCAGGATTGTTCTGTAATCTTCATCCATAATCTTACAGTCCTTCACTGTTACAATATCATAAAAACTTCCCCTCTTATGCATTCCCAAAGCCAGGGGACCATCTTTTATCTCATCTCCAAAGGAAAATTCCATCTTATTACGATATTCATAAACTGCCGGACTTCCTTTAATTCCTTCAAAAAGATATTCTCCCTGATGTTTTAATATGCAGCTATCTAAAAGCCTCTTAATCTGCTGTTCTTTTATTTTCAGCTGTTCTTCATAAGGAAGAGATATATAAGTACAGCCGCCGCAAATTCCAAAATGGGGACAAATACCCTCCTGTTCCTTGGGGGATCTTTCTTCTATTTTCAGCAATCTTCCCTCCGCTTTATTCTTTTTAAATTTATTTACCTGAAAGGTAACTGTCTGACCGGGAAGGGCATTTTTCACCACACATTTTTCTTCTTTCCTGTTTTCCTCCTCTGGGAAGGATACTGTCACTATTCCTTTATTGGGAAAATCTATCCTTTCTACTTTTCCTGTATAGCACTGGCCTTTTTTCATACGTCCTCCTTCTCTTTCACAGTGAAAAAGGCTGTTGAATCACTCAACAGCCTTTTTTCTGTCCTTACACTTAATTTTCTTCTACCTTTAAATCTGCATCTGCAGCTGATTCTGTATCCTGTTTTGGAATAATAATCTGATCAGCTTCTTCATCCTCGAAAAAGTCATCATCAAAATCATCGTCGAAATCATCATCTAAATCCTCTTCTTCCTGAGGACTAAAATAACGATATAACGCATAGCAAATACCGGCTACTGCAACTATTCCCCCAATAACTGCCAAAATCCACATAATAGGGCATGACTTTTTCTCTTCTTTTTTGGATACATTTGATTTTAAAATATCTAAAATTTCATCAACTTTGCTCATCATTAAACCCTCTTTCTTTCTTATGATTACTTATATCATACCACTTTTTTTCTTATTTTACTACTGTAAATACTTATATTTTTTTATAACTATTCAGGACAGCAGAAATAGAAAAAACAGGCAATTGAAAGTAGGTTTTCAAAAGACTGTTATTGTCTATTTCTATTGGACTAATGTCCAAAGCAAGAAAATACGAAGTATTTTGGAGTGTGCCTGAATTGTTATATTTTTTTTAACTTTGCAAAGGCGGCATACATAATTTTTTGCCCCACAAGATCAAATTCAATGGTTACCTGATAATCTCTTGGTCCCGGAACTATATCTTTTACCAGCCCTTCTCCAAATTTAATATGTTTTACTCTGTCTCCTACTCCATACTCTAATTTCCCTAAGGAGGGAGCTCCTTTTGCTAATCCGCTCAACGTTTGTCCCTTGGCAATAAAGGGCTTATTTTCCAGGGCAGTTACTTTAGGTTTCAGCTGTGCCTTAGGTCTAAGATCTACCCGTGCACTTTTTCCTGTATCTCCCATTCCCTTCACTAAAAAAGAGGCCTCTGATGTTTTATTTGCCATTCCAAAGGGTTTACTCTTAAATACTTCTGCCTCTCGGGAGTCAGCTTCATAGGTAACTTCTTTTTTTCGTCCTGCAGGAGGATGATTATCCATCAAATGATGGGGAATCTCTCTGAGAAAACGACTAACCGGATTATACTGTGTTTCTCCTCTAAGCATTCTGGATTTTGCTGCAGTTAAGGTTAAGTCTGTCATGGCTCTGGTAATTCCCACATAAGCCAAACGTCTTTCCTCTTCTATGGCTGTGGGATCTTCATCCATAATGGTCATATAGCTGGGAAAAATCCCGTCTTCCATTCCTGCCAGATAAACCACCGGAAATTCCAGACCTTTTGCACTGTGCAGAGTCATCAGCAACACACGATTACTGTCCTCATCCAGAGAATCTATCTCTGCCACCAAAGCAACTTCTTCTAAAAATTCACTTAAGGAGGGTTCTTCATGGTCATTTTCATAAACGGTAATTTTTGTAATTAACTCGTTTACATTTTCCATACGATCCTCTGCATCCTCTTCTTCATACTCCTGCAAATAATCCTGATACTCTGTTACTGAGATAATTTCTTCCAGAAGATGTTTCAGTCCGCCAATTTTTGCTTTACTCCGAAAAACATAAATCATATTAACAAAGGCCAATAGCTTGCTGCTGCTTTTCCCCAGACCGGGAATTTGGTCTGCTTTGGCTAAGGCTTCGAAAAAGCTGATATTTTCTTCTAAGGCATAATTTTGCACCTTCTGTAACGTAGCTGCACCAATTCCTCGTTTGGGAACATTAATAATACGCTTTATCGCCAAATCATCCTTACCATTATCAATAGTCTTTAAATAGGCCAGCATATCCTTAATCTCTTTTCTGGAATAAAAGTTTGTTCCTCCCACTAAATCATAAGGAATTCCTTCACGTACAAAACGCTCCTCCAAAATACGGGACTGAGCATTTGTTCTGTATAATACTGCACACTGACCATAATCAGCCTCCTGTTTTCTTTGTTTTTGCAGTATATCAAAGGCAATGTATTCTGCTTCTTCATAGGCAGTATCAAAGTGGCGAAAATGCAGTCTTTTTCCTTCTTCCATTCCTGTCCAAAGGGATTTTTCCTTTCGCTCTACATTATTTCGGATTACTTCATTTGCCGCATCTAAAATATATTTAGTGGAACGGTAATTTTGTTCCAGCTTAATTACTTTTGCATCTGAAAAATATTGTTCAAAATCTAAAATATTATTAATGTTAGCTCCTCTGAACTTATAAATAGACTGGTCATCATCACCTACTACACAAAGATTTCTGTACTTGGAAGATAACAATCTGATTAGTTCAAACTGAGCCGTATTGGTATCCTGATACTCATCTACGCAGATATAGCGAAAACGTTCCTGATATTGCTCCAAAACCTGAGGACAGTTTTTAAACAGTTCCACCGTAAGACAAATCAAATCATCAAAATCCAGTGCATTGCTTTTTTTCAGGGTATTTTGATATTCCTCATAGGCATTGGCAATTCTCTCCATCCCAAAAGTTCCCATAGCATTTAAGCGAAATTCCCGGGGGCTGACTAAAGAATCCTTTGCCTTGGATATCATCCCAAGGACCGTTCTTTCCTTAACCTGTTTAGGATCAATCTCCAGTCTCTTTAACACCTCTTTCATTACCGTTTTCTGATCATCCGAATCATAAATGGTAAAGTTAGTATTATATCCCAAAAGATCAATATGCCTTCTGAGAATTCTTACACAGGTGGAATGAAAGGTGGAAACCCAAATCTGGTCAGAACCAAAGCCCACAATATCCCTTACTCTTTCCTTCATCTCTCCTGCTGCCTTATTGGTAAAGGTAATGGCTAATATATTCCAAGGTTTTACTCCCATTTCTTCTATTAAATAAGCAATCCTATGAGTAATCACCCTGGTCTTACCTGATCCTGCCCCTGCCAGAATCAAAAGAGGACCTTCTGTGTGGAGAACAGCCTCTTTTTGTTCTTTATTCAATGTATCATATCTACTCATTTCTTCTCCCAAAAAGAGGATGCTGCAGACTGCTGCAGCATCCTGTTATCTGTTACCTTTAATTATTACACTAATTTATTTCCGCAGTTAGAGCAGAAATTAGCACCATTAGTTGGTGTTCCGCAGTTAGGACAAAACTTAGGAGCAGCACCGTTTCCTGCTGATTGTCCCATAGGTACAGACTGCTGTATATTCATGGAATTTGCTCCCATCTGCATCTGATTTACCATCTGCTGTCCCATGGCCATTCCCATCTGAAGTCCCACCATATCTGCAGCCATTCCTCCGCCGCTTCCGCCTTTTCCTAAGGCATCTGCCATTGCCAGCTGCTGGTATTTGTTCACATCTCCCACCATAGCCTGGGCTGCTGCTTTTTCCTGAATCTTCTTAATTTCTTCCGGATAGGAGAAGCTTTCAATGGTAAAATTGGTGATTTTAATTCCCAGTCCATTAAGCTCTTCATTAAGTTCTTTACAAATCCCATCTCCTATGTCTGCAGCATCCATCTGCAGATTAAACATATCTCTTCCTGCTTTGCCAATCCAGCGCATCAGCAAAGGGTTTACATCCGTAACAATACGCTCTTTTACATCATCTACACTGTAGCTTTGCTTGATTCCCGCCAATTTTTCAATTAATACGTTATAATCTCCCACTTTACAGCTAAAGGTTCCAAAGGCACGAATGGGCATTCCTCCGGGAAGTCCCGGCGCCTGAAGATTAATGGCATTTTTGGTTCCCCACTTTACCAGTACCTCCTTAGTATTAACAAATAATACCTCTGCTCTTAAGGGTGTGCTGAATCCAAATTTAAAGCTCTTTAAAGTAGTTAAAAAAGGAATAATCTGGGATTCAATTTCGTAATTACCTTCTTTTTCAAAAATCCCTTCTACCGCTCCGTTATACAGGAAAATTGCATCCTGCCCGGGGCGAACAATTAATCTTGAATCCTTTTTAATTTCATCACTTTGGAATTTCCAAAATAACATTTTCTCGTTATTTTCATTCCATTCAATTACACTGGCAAATTGTTTTGAAAAAAATCCCATAACTATCCTCCTGTATTTTATCCTATTTTTTCACTTTCTTATTATACTGTACCTAAAATAAGAGATTTGGTTTATTATAACATGAATTATTTTAAGAAAAAAGGCTTCTTCTTATTTTTCTTTTTCTTTTCTAAGGAGTAAAGGCTGTGTTTACTAAATCCTCATAAGAAGCTTTCTCTTCCACAACTCCCGCATCCATTAAAATAGCCTGCAATAAATCAAATCCTTCTTCCGAAAAGATTAAATCCTCTTTCCAGGTATCCTGACCTTGATAGCGTTCAATTATTTTTTCCAAAGCTATTTCTTCCATTTCTTCAAACTGAGGTTTTATCACCTCCGCTACTTCTTTCGCTGTATGATTTACTACATAGTCTACCCCTTTTTTTAATCCTGCAACAAATTTTTCTATCTTTTCAGGATTTTCCTCCAAATAGCTTTTTTTTGCACAAAATGCGGTGTAGGGAACATACCCTGACTCTTCTCCCAAAGAAGCCAGAACATAACCGTCTCCTTTTTCTTCCAAGGCCGTGGCATGGGGTTCAAACTCTATAGTATATTCTCCCTGTCCCCCCGAAAATGCTGCTGCCGTAGAACCAAAATCAATACTCTGATCCATAATTAAATCTGTTTTAGGATTTAGACCATGCTTCTTTAATACATATTCAAAAATCATCTGAGGCATTCCCCCTGCTCTTCCTGCCAGCACAGTCTTTCCTTTAAGATTTTTAAAGGAAAAACTATCCTCCTTTTGTCTTCCTACCACAAAATTTCCGGCTCTTTGGGTTAACTGTGCAAAATTAACTGCGTAATCTTCCATTCCTCCCTGATAGGTGTATATAGTAGATTCCGGCCCCATAAAGCCAATATCTGCTTCATCCGACAACAGGGCAGTCATAGTTTTATCCGCTCCAAATCCCGTAACTAACGTAATCTCCAACCCCTGTTCTTTAAAATACCCCTGCTCTATCGCTGTGTATAAAGGAGCATAAAAAACAGAATGAGCCACTTCATTTAACACAATTTTTTCTGTTGCTGTTTTTGTCTCCTTACAGCCACTAAGCATCAGCAGTGCAGAAAAAACACACAAAAATCCTATCCACTTTTTCTTCATTGTATATCCTCCTAAAAAATCTGATGCTATATAATACGCCTGCTTTCTCAAAATGTGTATGCCCTTCTTTTTTGACCGGTAAATGATAAGACAAGAGAAACAGTCTATCATGAAATTTGAACAGTGTGTACAGGAGCGATTTATACTTATGGCACATTTCTACATCTTTTACTTTACGGTATCTTATTTATTTACACAGTGGTACAATAGGGTAAACAGAATTTCTCTATAGAACAATAATAGGAGGTGCTGCTCTTATGCGAATTCTTATTGCGGAAGATGAAAAAGATTTAAATTCCATTCTTACCAAAACCTTGAAGAAGGAAGGATACAGTGTTGACTCCTGCTTTTGCGGTGACGATGCTTTATATTTTTTAACCAGTACAGAGTATGATGCTGCCATACTGGATATTATGATGCCCGGTCTATCCGGCCTGGAGGTACTTTCCCGGATAAGAAAAAAAGGATTAACGGTACCTGTTTTATTTCTCACTGCCAGAGATTCTGTAGATGATCGGGTTATGGGACTTGACAGCGGTGCCAATGATTATCTGGTAAAACCCTTTGCTTTTAAAGAATTACTTGCCCGTCTCCGGGTTTTACTTCGAACTCCCGCACAAAATACAGATACCTGTTTTACCTTATCCAACTTAAAGGTAGATATTGGTGCCCATCGGGTTTTTCGCAATGATGTTGAAATTATACTCTCTTCCAAAGAGTTTTCTATTTTGGAATATATGATCCGAAATCCCGGAATTGTGTTAAGTCGTGATAAAATAGAGCAGCATATTTGGAATTACGATTATGAAGGGGGTTCCAATGTTATTGATGTGTATATTCGTTATTTACGAAAAAAGATTGATGATACCTTTACTCCCAAACTGATTCATACTGTCCGGGGTGTGGGCTATGTCTTAAAGGAGGAGTAAGTATGTCTGTTAAATTAAAAATTACTCTGTGGTATTCTCTTTTTATGGTTTTACTGGTAGGGATATCCTTTAGCTTACTATTATATTTTTCTGCTTCAAAAATTTTCTCCGGTGTTGACCAACAGTTGAAGAATACCGTTAATCGAAGCTTTAAAGAAGTTTCTCTTGTTTCCGGAGAACTTACCTTTGATCCTGATTTTCATCTTTTGGGACTAGAAAAGGGTGTATATTTATCAGTTTATGATGAAAAGGGAAATTTCCTCTATGGAGATCTTCCTTCCTATTACAATGGCTCCGCCTATCTGGCCATGGATTATCTTCAGGAGGAATATGACTTTTATACTAACTGGAAAATTTATGATAATCAGTTTGTTTTAAACGGTTACGGTCCTATCTGGATTCGGGGTATTACCTCACAAACCGGAAAAGAGGGATGGATGGTGACTATTCTTAAGGCCTGTGTTATTTTTCTCCCCTTTTTTGTTCTTGTAGTTTCTCTCAGCGGGTATCATATCATAAAAAGAAATTTGCTTCCTTTGGAACATTTGAATAGACTTTCTTCTCAAATCAGCTGTGGAAATGATCTTTCCAAACGAATTAATCTTCCTTCCAAAAAGGATGAGGTACACCAATTGGCCCAAACCTTCGATCACATGATGGAACGGCTTGAGCAGTCCTTTCAGCGAGAAAAAGCCTTTACCTCCGATGTTTCCCATGAGCTGCGTACTCCTATCAGTGTAATACGGGCAGAATGTGAATATGGACTAAGAGAAGACACAAGCTCTTTAGAAAAAACAGATTCCCTAGAGGTTATTTTACGCCAAGCCTCTATTATGTCCTCTCTTACTTCTCAGTTATTATCTC
This sequence comes from Lachnospiraceae bacterium, assembly GCA_017520155.1. Taxonomy (GTDB): domain Bacteria; phylum Bacillota; class Clostridia; order Lachnospirales; family Lachnospiraceae; genus SFDP01. Next base: position 27,798 of record JAFXGR010000080.1, on the reverse strand, counting down.
TTTCCCGTATGGAACAAGGACAGGAAACTCTCCATCCACAGACTCTTTGTCTCTCACAGCTTCTTTCTTTTGTTGCAGATTCATTAGAGCAGACTTCCTTGGAAAAAAAGATTGTGATTCATAAAGAATTACCTTCCTCTTCTTCCTATTCCGGAGATGAACATATGCTGATACGTCTATTTACCAACCTAATCCAAAATGCGATTACCTACGGAAAGGAGAATGGAAATATCTGGATTTCTCTTTTTTCATATAAGGATTATCTGGAGGTAATAATAAAGGATGATGGTAGGGGAATTTCTCAGGAAGATTTACCCCGAATATGGGATCGTTTTTATCAGGCAGATTCTTCCCGTAACAAATCCCACCACGGTGGAAGCGGTCTGGGGCTTTCTTTTTGTAAACAAATTGTACAGCTGCATGGTGGAACCATAGAGGTAAAAAGCATACTTCATGAAGGAAGCCAGTTTAAAATAACTCTTCCGAAAAAAAATTAATTTTTAATCTTTCTTTAATCTTTCTGACTTATGATCAGTCTATCAACAAGAAAACACTAATATTTAACACAGAAAATAAAGGAGATGTTTATCATGAAAAAACGTACTATCATTTTACTGGCGCTTATTGGTCTTACTGTAGTTTTGGAGGCCTGCAACCTTCTTTCTCACGGTAAGGAAGGAGTTTCTCAAAAGCAGCCTCCAAAGAATGTAAACCAAACTTTAGTAAATCCTGACAGCCTTCCCTCCATGGAGCAGTCCGGCCAAACAACTGAAATCCAAACAGAAAATTATATTGGGGAAACAAGAGCTCTTGAAATTGCTCTGGAGCACGCCAAAGTATCTTCCGCTAATTTACTTTTTTCCAAAAGTCATTTAGACCGGGATGATGGCAGAGTAGTCTATGATGTAGAATTTTATGCCGTTGATAAGGAATATGATTATGAAATTGATGCGGTAAGCGGAAATATTTTAGGCTTTGATACCGATATGGAATATGAGTTTATTCCTCCTGCTTTTCAGAATAACTCTGACACCTCCAAAACTCCTGTTTCCCAGGAGAAACAGCAGGAAGAAAAACCTCAGCCGAAAGCGGAACAGCAGCCCCTTCAGGAGCAGTCTGTACAGCAACAGCCTATAAAAGAGCAAGCTCCTTCCCATCAACCTTCAGGCACTGTTGGAGTAACCTCTCTTGAGGCTGCAAAACAGATTGCTCTTTCCAAGGTTCCCGGAGCTACCGCTGACCATATTCGCATTAAAGAAGATTATGACGACGGAAGATTAACTTACGAAGGAAAAATTATTTACAATCAGATGGAGTACGAATTTGAAATTGATGCTGCCTCCGGTAATATTACTGACTGGGACCAGGAATCTATTTACGATTAACTTACTCTATCTCTAACAAACCCAAATCCTTCTAAAAAAAGAGTGTATCTACAGAAGATGAACATCCTGTAAATACACTCTTTCTTGTTTTAATTATAAAGCATATAAAATTTTTCTGCTGTTTATGTCTTTTATGCTTCTTCTTTTGTTTTATTCTTATAAAGTATTACTGCCATAATACCGCTTCCAAGGATAATTCCTGCTAATATATACCACAGATAATGATTTTCTTTTATTTTACCTGTTTTTATGTTATTTCCTTTTTGGCAACAGCTTCTACTTTTTTTCTATTTTTCTGTATCTGAAATTCCATCTACTAATTTTTCAATCAGCATTTTTTTTACATAAACATCAAAGCACAAAAGACAAATGAAAGAAAATGTCTTTAAGTATTCCTGCCCTTCCTCAGGAGCATCCTGAAAGGTTTCTTCTGCAATCTGAAATTTATCAAGTATATCCTTTCTTAAAATTTCTATTTGCCTTTCTTCCAACGAAAATACTTCTTTATAAATATCTTCTAAATCAAAATCCGGTTTCGCATTAAAATAGTCACTGGAAATTTTTTCTAAAATAGTTCCTGTATCCGAAATGGACAGTACACCCTTAAAATAATAAATGAGCAATAGAAACAGAATATGATCTTTGGAATACTTTTTTTTATTGGGAGCAGGCAAAAGTTCTGACTTAGTATAGTTATTAACCATAGTTTTTGTTAATATCTTATCCTCTTTTGGGGAGCGAATTAAATGTACCATTCTTTCATTAATAAAGGTCAAAACCTGATCCATATATAAATCAACAGAAGGAATTTCCTCCGGCCTTACATAAGTCAATTGATCTACTTTTTCCATGATTTCAGCTAATAACTGATCCATGCTTTTTTTCATTCTGCTTCCTCCATATTACTGCTTTTATATTACATTATATAGTATTGAATACTACATATCAATCCCTTACTTATACCTTGATAAAAACTGCTTACTTAAATTGTAAAAAATCTTAATAGTTGGCTCATCCGAGAAAAATTCTTCTTTACTTTAAAACTTTAGTATGTTAAACTCTTAAAAGATGATATTATATTTCGAGGAGGATTAAAGGTGAACAAGAAGATTAAAACAGAAGCTGTTGATTTTTTATTTGAAGCAATATTACAACTTAAAGATAAAACAGAATGCTATGATTTTTTTGAGGATTTATGTACTGTAAACGAGCTCTTATCCTTATCTCAGCGTTTTGAAGTTGCCTATATGTTGAAAGATCATAAAACTTACTTGGAAATCGCAGAAAGAACCGGTGCTTCCACTGCTACCATCAGCCGTGTAAACCGTTCCTTAAATTACGGTAATGATGGCTATGATTTGGTATTTTCCCGTATCTGCAAAAAAGAAGAGTAAATAGATAAAAAAGGACACCTTATTTAGATGTCCTTTTTCTTTATCTGCTACTATATAGTTCTTTCATACTGTACAAATCGATAGGTGGTATCAAAATAACTTTGCTCCTCAGACTCTACCGTTACCTTCCATTCCTTTTTTTCATCCAGATTAGGGAAAAAGGCATCTGCCTCATAAGTACGGTCTATTTTCGTCACATGAATCTTTTTGCAGTAATCAAGCATCATTCTGTAAACACTTTCACCACCGATAATATAGATTTCTTCTTCTTCATAATTTTTCAGTTCCTCCAAAAGTTCTTCCAGAGAATGAACCACCTGTGCATCCTTTACCTGAAAATCTTTTTTGGAAGAAAGGATAATATTCTTTCTGTTTTTTAAGGGCAATCCACCGGGAAAGGTTTCCAAAGTTTTTCTTCCCAGTACCACTACCTTTCCTGTGGTTTCCTCCCGAAACAGCTTCATATCTGCGGGAATGCGAATTAACAGCTCATTTTTATTCCCTATTCCCCAGTGTTCATCCACTGCCACTATCATATTCATGGTTTATTTCCTCACTTTCATCCTACTAAATGTAACACTTCAAGCCCCACTTCCTACTACCACTAAATTGCAATAGGAATATCTTTGATTTGTTCTCCTGTTATATAATTTTCTACTGATACATCATGTCTGGTAAAGTGATAGAAATCCTTAATCTCCGGATTTAAGGTAAATTTCGGTGCATCATAAGGAGTTCTTGTAATCAGTTCTTCAATAATAGGAATATGCCTGTCATAAATATGAGCATCTGCAATTACATGTACCAGCTCACCCACCTGCATATCACATACTTGTGCCAACATGTGAAGAAGAACGGAATATTGAACCACATTCCAGTTATTTGCAGCCAAAACATCTTGAGAACGCTGATTAAGCACCGCATTTAACGTCAATTTGTCTTCTCCCTCTCTTTGGGTTACATTAAAAGTCATGCTGTAAGCACAAGGATAAAGATTCATCTCATGAAGATCCTGATGCACATATATATTGGTCATAATTCTTCTGCTGAAGGGATTATTTTTTAAATCGTAGATCACACGATCTACCTGATCCATCATCCCTTCCTTATACTGATGTTTTACTCCCAGCTGATAACCATAGGCCTTTCCGATGGAGCCGTTTTCATCTGCCCATTCATCCCAAATGTGGCTGTGAAGATCCTTGATATTATTAGACTTTTGCTGCCAAATCCAAAGCATTTCATCAGTAGCTGATTTAAGGGCAGTTCTTCTTAGGGTAAGTAAGGGAAACTCTTTTGATAAATCATAACGGTTTACCACACCAAATTTTTTAATGGTATAGGCACTGGTTCCGTCAGGCCATTTAGGTCTTACCTTTTCTCCCTGGGTACTGGTACCATTATTTAAAATATCCTTACACATATCAATAAAAATCTGGTCTGCTAAACTCATTCTTTCTTTTCTTCCTCTCCGTTATCTGCTTCTTTCATGGATCTTGTAACAGCTTACCTTATCCTTCTTTCTATCGTTCCCATTTATCACAAAGGGAATTAATCTGATCTGCAAATTTAGCCAGATCTTTATTTGCTCCTCCTTCATTTTTACGAATAACCACAAGCAATCGCTGGCCTGCTGCAAGTAATCTTGCAAATACACCGGTGGATACTTTAACTGCAGCTTTCTTTTCCAGAGCATGAGGTACTGCCTCTTCAATAAATACATTTTGGATTACGTCAAATCTTGTTCCGCTGTAAGGCGCATAAGCCGTCAATCCATACTCTTCAGATAAACAAGTTACAAAGGCATTACATACACTGTCTTCTCCATGAACCACAAACACCTTTTGGGGTTTTTTCTCAAAGCCCTGAATCCAGCGTAGTAATCCAGCCTTATCTGCATGACCGCTCATTCCTGTCATTTTACGAATATCTGCTCTTACCTCAATATGCTCCCCAAAAAGCTTCACCTCATCGGCACCCTCTACCAAGCTTCTTCCCAAGGTTCCGATGGCCTGATACCCTACAAACAATACGGTGCACTCGGGCCGCCACAGATTATGCTTTAAATGGTGACGAATTCTTCCTGCTTCACACATACCGGAAGCAGAAATAATTACCTTTGGCTTTTGATCAAAGTTAATTGCCTTGGATTCATCACTGGTAATGGAAAGACGAAGTCCCGGAAATGCAATAGGGTTGATTCCCTGTTTTACCAAATCCATAGCTTCCTCATCAAAGCATGTATAAATATTATGATGGAAAATACCTGTAGCCTCTACTGCCAAAGGACTATCCACATATACTTCAAATCCATCATGACCTTGAATCAGACGGGATTGCTTAATCTGACGGATAAAGTACAGCATTTCCTGTGTTCTTCCGACTGCAAAGGAAGGAATGACCACGTTGCCTCCCCGATCAAAGGTTTCCTGAATAATGGCTGCCAGTTCTTTCACATAATCCGGCTTTTCTTCACTGTGATAACGGTCTCCATAGGTAGACTCCATTACTACATAATCTGCCTCCTTAGTAAAGGTAGGATCCTTAATCAAGGGCTGGTCTATATTTCCAATATCACCGGAAAAAACAATTTTCTTGGTCACATCCCCCTCTGTAGCCCATACCTCAATACTGGCAGAGCCCAAAAGATGACCAATATCCGTAAAGCGAATTTTAATATTATCACAGACCTCTACTGTCTGTTCATAGGCACAAGGTACAATTCTGCGAATAATACCATCTGCATCCTCCATGGTATAAAGGGGTTCTGTCACCTCCATTTTTGCACTTCTTTGTGCCTTTCTGTTTTTCCATTCCGCTTCCTGCATCTGGATATGAGCACAGTCACGTAACATAATACTGCATAAATCAGCACTGGCCTCTGTCATCCATACCTGCCCCCGAAAACCTTTGGCAAATAATAATGGAAGCAAACCGGAATGATCAATATGAGCATGAGTCAGCAAAACATAATCAATTTTTGCCGGCTCCACCGGAAGATCTACATTTTCAAAGTAGTTAATCCCCTGCTCCATTCCATAATCTACTAACAGGTGTGTATCTTGCACCCTTAAATAGTGACAACTTCCCGTAACCTCATGAGCAGCTCCAATAAACATTAGTTCCATACAAACACCTCCCGCTTGCTATGAATCCACTTCTGTCCCCTTTAGGAGTTTTCTATTTCCTTGTTCCTATCTTTATTATACCACTATTTTAAAGAATTTGCTGTAGTAAAAAACTGATAATATATACCTTTTTTCTCCAGCAGGCTGTGATGATTTCCTTCCTCCACGATTCCCTCCTCTGTAAGTACTAAAATACGGTCAGAATTTTGAATACTGCTTAGTCTGTGTGCAATGGTAAGAGTAGTTCTTCCCCTGGATAATCTTTCCAAAGACTTTGCCACTTCAAATTCACTCTCATTATCTAAGGCAGATGTAGCTTCATCCAAGATAATAATGGGAGGATTCTTTAAAAAAACTCTGGCAATGCTGATTCTTTGTTTTTGTCCCCCTGAAAGCTTCACCCCTCTTTCTCCCACATAGGTGTGATAACCATCCTTAAGCTTTTCAATAAATTCATGGGCTCCTGCCGCCTTTGCTGCTGCCACTACCTCTTCCATGGAAGCATTTTTCTTTCCATACGCAATATTCTCAAATACCGTTCCGGAAAAAAGATAAACCTCCTGCTGTACCATTCCGATGTTTTCTCTCAAACTTTTTAAGGTCAAGGATTTAATTTCTTTTCCATCAAGATAAATCCTTCCCTTAGTTACATCATAAAATCTGGGAATCAAGTTGCAAAGTGTAGTTTTTCCCCCTCCAGAGGGACCTACAATGGCTACCTTTTCTCCCGGTGATATTTTTAAATTCAAATTCTGGAACACCTGATTATGATCATCGGGGTACTCAAATTCCACCTCATCAAAAATAATCTCCCCCTTTGGATTTTCCAAGGGCTTTGCTCCCGGCTCATCAAAAATTTCAATATCTGCGTCCATAATTTCCAAAAATCTCTCAATTCCCGTCATCCCTCTCTGGAACTGTTCAAAAAATTCAATAATTCTTCTTATGGTTGCAATCAAGGTACTTACATATAAAAGATAAGCTACCAAATCTCCTGGTAAAATCCATCCCTTAATCATAAAGATTCCTCCGGCTACCAGAACAATCAAATACATTAAGCCGTCAAAGATTTTTACGCTGGTTTGAAATCTTGCCATATAACGGTAGGATTCTTTTTTAATCTCTAAAAATTTGCCGTTATCCTGTTCAAATTTTTCCTTTTCTACCTCTTCATTTGCAAAGGCTTTTACCACCTTATGTCCTAAAAGACTATCTTCAATTCTGGCATTAAGTTCTCCTACCTGTCCCCTTTGCTTACGAAAAACTTTTTTCATCTGCTGATTTAATTTTATACAAACTAAAAGCATAACAGGTACCACCACAAAGATTAATAAAGTTAATCCCACATGTACTCTCATTAAAATAATGAATGCCACAAGAATCTTGATTCCTGCAATAAAAAATTCCTCCGGACAGTGATGGGCAAATTCCGTTACGTCAAATAAGTCATTGGTAATTCGTCCCATAATCTGCCCCACTTTTGTATTGTTGTAATAGGTATTGGACAGGTTTTGTAAGTGGGCATAAGCATTTCTTCTCATATCCGTTTCAATAAAGGCTCCCATTACATGTCCCATATTAGCCATATAATAGCCGGCTATACAGTCAATAATCCTAAGAATTAGGTATAAAAAACCCAGTTTTGCAATGGTTCCCACAGACAAAGCTGCTAAATTGGAAATTCCTTCATTGGTGATATAACGCATAATCAATGGCAGAACCAACTCACAAAGAGTGGTTAACGCTGCACAAAACAAATCTAAAAATAAAATATTTTTATAAGGTTTAAAATAGGGAATAAAGCGTTTCATTAATTCCCCTGTTTCATAATTTCGTTCTTTCTCTTTCATTTTGCCTCCTTTTCTATACTACTATCTTACCAGTAAATGAAAATTTTTCAAGTTTCACAATTTTTTCATTCTTTTCTTACAAAGATATGTTATACTTGTGTCTATCGTGATTTGTAACTATTCATAGACAAGGAAACTTAAAATAGGTAAATTCATGAGATTTTTTACTTTGACTTTGAACAGTTACACCGGGATTTAGGGAATCTCCCCTTCCCCAAAAGAAATACAGTGTTATAGGAGAAATGAAAACATGAGTGAAAACACAATGACTAAAAGCCAGGCTAAACGAAAAGCCAGACTGGAAGAAAGTAAAAAAGCAAAAAGAGAAGCTCAAAAAGGAAAATTGATTGCCAACCTTACTGTTTTTGTTATTGCTGCAATTTTTATTGTGGCTATTGGTGTCTTTGCCTATACCAAGATTACCACTACTACCGCAAGCAGTGATTACGGCGCTTTCTTAAACGAGGATGGAACAGTTAAGGACATCAATCCTACAGATTATGTAGAAGCCTTAGATTACAAAAATATTGTAGTTCCTGCAGCCGATGTTACTTACACAGAAGAAGAGATGGAAGCTGCCATTGATTCTGCTCTTTCTTCTCATAAGGAGCTAAATTCTGATGCTGCATTAACTGCTGCTGATGGTGACACTTTAAATATTGATTATGTAGGTACTATTGACGGTGTAGAATTTGACGGTGGAAGTACCGGGGGTGCCGGTGCAGATCTTACTATTGGCTCCGGAAGTTACGTAGATGATTTTGAAGACCAGTTAATCGGAAGTCATCCGGGAGATCAGGTAACAGTTACCGTAACCTTCCCTGAGGATTACTCTGCTGCTGACCTTCAGGGTAAAGAAGCCCAGTTTGCTGTTACAGTAAACGGAATCTATGAAATTCCTGAATTTACTGATGAATTTGTAGCTGCTAATTATTCTGATGTAGCTTTAACTACAGAAGAATATCGTACTTATTTAAAGGAAAGTAATGAAGCAGCAAAATTAGACACTTATCTTTCCAACTATCTTCAAACGAACAGCAAAGCTACTGCTGAACATGAAGGTCATATAAAGTATTTAAAAGCCATTGGAAAGCATGAACAGGAAATTTATTATAATTCCTATAATGAAACTTATGTTATGATGACCGGAAGTCCTGCCTTTACCAGTTTTTCTCAGTTTACCGGAATGAGCAACAAAGATTTTGAAGCTTACTTGAAGGATGAGGCATCTAAACGTTCAGCTTTAGACCTTACTTACCAGTATATCTTTACTGATGCCGGTCTTTCCATTTCTGATGAAGATTATCAGAAAAAGGTAGAGGTTTTGGGTCCTGAAACCTCCGGAAACTACGGAAAAGCTTATGTAATGCAGATGATTTTAAAGGATAAGGTATTAGCTTATCTTGCAGAAAATGTAACGATTGATTAAAAAGTAAGTTTTTACTGTTAATGAAAAATTTACCATAAAAAAACTGCCTGAGAAAAGGCAGTTTTTTTATGGCTATTTTTTTCTTAATCCTTTGGGATAATGATTTTTTAACATACCACCGGCCATTTTTGCCCAGCCAATACTGTAGCCTTTCACGGTCATCAGATACCATCCCTTTTCTCCCTCTGCTATAATCGTTTCTCCTGACAAATATTTCCCAATCTGGTCATCTGTCAGTTCATAGCTTCTCAACACCTGATCTTTTGTAAGCGCAAGAGCCCAGGCATGGGAAGGTTCAAAACGATTTTTCTTTACCGTTCCCAAATGAAGTCCGGGACGTAAGACCTTAAGCCCCTTTAATACCGGCATTTCTTCAGGTACCAAATAAAGCTGATCCCCAAAGAAAAGAAGGCGATCTTCTATCTTCGTATTTATATTGGATTTCATAAACTCCTCCAAAGAAGGGATCTCTTTTTTTCTTTTTACTCCTTCCAAACCTTTTGGGGGCATTCTTTTTCCATCTTCTGGCTCACCTCCGGCCCTTTCATAAAGAGCAAGATAATGACCTTCTCCATCTACTTTATGGGGCCACAGACGAATGGTTTTTGCTATCTCGGGATTCTTTTTCTTTGTCCAAAGAGGATTTCCTGCTTCCATCCCTCCTTTTTTTTCGATGGGAAGAAGGGTAAAATCAGGATATTTTTCTAAAAATCGCTCTGTACATTGTTCATTTTCCAAAGGCGCAAAGGTACAGGTAGAATAACAAATCCGGCCTCCGGGGCGAAGCATTTTTACTACCTCTTCTAAAATTTCATCCTGACGATTGGCACACATCATTACATTTTCCGTGCTCCACTCATTTACGGCCTCCTGATTTTTTCGAAACATTCCTTCCCCGGAACAAGGTGCATCCACTAAAATCTTATCAAAATAGCCTGCAAAATGATTTCCCAGCGTTCCCGGAGTTTCACTTACAACCAGGGCATTTGTTACTCCCATCCGTTCTATATTCTCCGATAATATTTTGGCTCTGACAGGATGAATTTCATTACAGACTAAAATTCCTTTTCCTTGCAGGGCTGCTGCAAGAGCTGTAGATTTTCCTCCCGGTGCCCCACATAAATCCAATACCCTCTCTCCCGGCTTTACCGGAAAGGAGGATACCACAGCCATGGCACTGGGCTCTTGAATATAGTAAAGTCCCATTTCATGAAAGGGATGTTTTCCCGGCTGTTCCTCTTCTTCATAGTAATACCCTGTATCATACCAGGGAATCTTTTTTAAGAAAAAAGGCATCATCTTTAGGAAATCCTCCTGTGAAATCTTTAAGGCATTTCTTCGAAGCCCATAAAATCTGGGTTTCTCATAGCTTTGTAAAAAATCTTCATACTCTTCCTTAAGCATTTCCCTCATTCTTTTTTCAAACTCAATGGGCAGCATTCTACTTCCTCCTTTTTCTTCTTTGTTGTAATCTTCCCTTCTTCTTACGAATATTTAAAATACCTTCTATGGTCTTTTCCTCCTGACATTGTCCGATCTTTTCTGACTGCTTTACTCATCAAGAGGCAGAAAATCCTGTGGTAAAAGCTCCTTTAAATACACCTTTTTATTTCCTGATTTTTCTTCATAATAAGCAGTAAATTCAGCTTTTTTCCTCTTAATTTCTTCTCCCAATTCTCTGGCTGATAGCAGGTGACAGCCCTGTCCCGAATAATAATCTGCTCCAGTCCATCAGAAGTTGCAACAGTAATCCGAAACTCCTTGGCGTGTTTTGCCGTAAACTTTTCGATAAATTGGTCTGCCGTCTCTGCTTCTTTCGTAAATACCACCTTAATATTATGGTAATCCAGTACTTCTACAGGATGTCCCTGAAGACGATAGGCATCAAATACCACCATCAGACGGATGCCTCTCATCCCCGCATAATCAGATAAAATATCCTGTAACCTTCCTCTGGCACCATCCAGATTTACTGCTGCCAGCTCCTTTAGCTCCTGCCAGGCAAAAATAATATTATAGCCGTCTACCAAAAGGTATTCTTCCTTTTTGGCTTCTCCCTTGTATTGATATTCCCGGGCACTGATTCCTGTACTTTTTGCTCTTTCCTTCCATCCGGGCTTTCCATAATTTCCCGCTTTTTTACGGTTGGAATAAAAGGTTTTTTCTAAAATGGCATCAATTTCCTCTGTTCCCACAAATTCTTCCTTTTTTTCCCTTTTTCGCTGGGTAAAGGTCACTTGTTCTATAGTTTTTTCTTCCTGATATAAGGGAAGATGCATCTCCTCCTCCACTTTATTCCATTCCACATAAACACCGGCGCCGTGACTGCAAAAAATACTGCCGCAAGGATTCTTCAAATCAGCTTCCGGATTGTATCCCACTGTTTCTATGATTTCTTCCTCATTATGACAAAAATCATAGCCTGCCATAAAGCACTCCAGGCGACCTTTTCCTTTGGTATAAGACAATACTTCCTTTTGATATTCCTGCATGGTGACTACAGGACATCGTCCCTTTATCAGGGAACACTCTTCCCCCTGACGTACTTCCTGCCCTTCCAGTTGAAAATCTGCAGACATACGCTGTAAGTCAGACATTGCCCGTCCCAGAGTTGCCGTGGGAACTTCCAAAACAAAATCATAAACAGGCTCTAAAAGGCGGCTTTTTGCCTTACAAAGGCCCTGACGAATGGCCCGGTAAGTAGCCTGTCTGAAATCTCCTCCTTCAGTATGTTTCTTATGTGCTTTTCCAGATACCAATACCAGTTCCATATCCGTGATGGAAGAACCGGTTAACACACCACGATGTTCTCTCTCTGCCATATGGGTTAAAATCAGTCTTTGCCAGTTTCGATCTAACAAGTCCTCACTACACTGTCTGCTGATCTCAATTCCTCTTCCTCTGGGAAGAGGTTTTAACAGAAGATGAACCTCGGCATAATGGCGAAGAGGTTCAAAATGTCCCACTCCCTCTACCATTTCTTCTATGGTTTCTTTATAGACAATCTGCCCTGATCCAAAGCTGATTTCCAGTCCCAGACGTTGCTTTGCCAATTCTTTGATTACCTGAAGCTGAATTTCTCCCATCACCTTACATTGGATATGGGTTCCGTCTTCCTTTCCGGTAATCTGTAAATTAGGCTCCTCTTCCTCCAGCAGTTTCAGTTTTTCAAAGGCCTGAAATACATTTACCCCCTCCGGAAGTAAAATGGAATAGGTTAACACCGGCTCCAATAAGGTTTCCCTGCTTTTTTCCTCAGATCCCAGCCCCTGTCCCGGATAGGTATTCTCCACCCCCGTCACTGCTACAATTTCTCCGGGATAGGCCTCTTCTCTTGTTTCATAGCTTATTCCATTGTAGAACCGAAGCTGATTTACCTTCTCTTGTACCTCTTCTCCTTCTTTCCTTCCTGCCTGTCTTATGATCTGCTTCACCTTAAGACTTCCTCCCGTCACCTTAAGATAAGTCAGTCTCTGTCCCTGAGGATCTCTTCCAATCTTATATACTCTGGCAGCAAAGTCTTCTTTATACTCAGCCTCTTTCATAAAACCATTGATTCCCTTCAGCAACAGGTCAATTCCCTGATCCTTAAGGGCTGAACCAAAATAGCAGGGAAATACTTTTCTTTCCTTAATTAAGTCTGCAATCTGGTCTGTAGTAGCATAAGTTCCCTCTAAAAATTCCTCTAACAGATGTTCCTCTCTCAGGGAAATTTCTTCGTAAAAGGAATCATCCTCTAAAGTAAAATCAGCACAATCGTCACTAAGTTTTTCTTTTATTTCCCTTAAAAGTTCTTCCTTTTCCTTTTCTGTCTGATCCATCTTGTTGATAAAAAGGAACACAGGAATCTGATATTTTTTTAATAATCTCCATAAGGTTCTTGTATGACTTTGAACACCGTCAGTTCCGTTAATAATTAAAATTCCGTAATCCAGGACTTGAAGAGTACGTTCTGCCTCCCCTGAAAAGTCTACATGACCCGGAGTGTCCAGTAAGGTAACCTTAAAGTTTTCCACAGAAAAAATAGCCTGTTTGGAAAAGATGGTAATTCCTCTTTCTCTTTCCAGGCTATGGGTATCTAAAAAAGTATCCTTATGGTCAACTCGTCCTGCCTTTTTAATGGCTCCTGTTTTAAATAAAAGCTGTTCTGAAAGGGTAGTTTTTCCCGCATCCACATGGGCCAGCAGACCAATACAGATATTCTTTTTTCTTTTTTGCTTTTCCATGAAAAATGACTCCCTTCTATGTATTATGCAGATAGTATAACATAGAAGGGAATTTTCGTCGACCTAAGAAATCGTTTGTAAAACTAGTGCAACGTTTTTAAATTAACTATACCATATCACATGCCTATTTTCCTGATAGCAAAGATTCAAAAATCCTCAGCGTAGCCCGCTACGCCTACGTTTTTTGAACTTCACTCTCAGAAAAATATACTATGTGAATGGTATAGCTATTTAGAAAACGTTACACTAGACTTTATAACAATTCAGTCTTTGACTTCCAGCTGCAGACACAGCTCTCTTCTTTCTTTTGCTCCATGGTAATATGATCATCTCTTCCTTTATCAAGGTAAGCTCATATATAAGTTCTTTTAAAACTGTGATTTTTTCTGTCTGTCACAGAAGAAAATTTTCAAATAACCGGAAGCTGCCAAAAGCATACATAAAAAACGAGAGACTCTGATGCTCTTTAGATATCTCTCGTTTTCATTTTTTCTCTATACTCCTTCGTTTTCCGCCTTTACTGACATCCGAAATAGAATCATACCGATAACAAAAAAGACAGCAATGGCACCTACTCCTTTGTTAATATCTCCCGTAAGCTGGGATACTCCACTGACTACAGCAGTACCGATAAAGGCTGCTCCTTTTCCGCAAATGTCCATTAAACCAAAATATTCTCCCGCTCTTTCAGCAGGAATAATCTTGGTAAAATAAGAACGGGATAAGGCTTGAATTCCTCCCTGAAACATTCCCACCCAAACTGCCAAGGTGAAAAACTGTACCTGATTTTGTAAAAAGTAAGCATATACCGCAATACCAAAATAAGCGGTAATACATACCGTAATTAAAGATTCTGCACTATATTTTTTTGCAAGTCTTCCAAATAAAATGGCAAAGGGAAAAGCCACAATCTGGGTTACCAAAAGAGCAATCAAAAGTCCGGTGGTATCCAGTCCTAAAGCAGAGCCGTAGGCTGTTGCCATATCAATAATGGTATATACACCATCAATATAGAAGAAAAAGGCCAGTAGGAAAATAAAAATCTTTTTTTCCTTTTTTACATTTTTAAAGGTTCTTCCCAAGCGTTTAAAGCCTTCTGCCACTACATGGGGCTTTCTTTCCACATAGTAAATCTGCTTATAATTCTTTAATAAAGGAAGGGTCATGATTACCCACCAGGCTGCAGTAATAATAAAGGAGAACATCATAGCCACTTCCATAGAAAGACCAAAGCCACTTCCTCCAAGTACCAGTACAAGACAAAGGAAGAAGGGAATACAGCTTCCAATATAGCCCAAAGCATATCCTAAGGAAGATACCTGATCCATTTTCTCTTCTGTGGTTACGTCTGTCAACATAGCATCATAAAAAATAAGGCTGCTGGAATATCCCACCTTAGCAATAACAAATATAATAAGAAAAATCAGCCATTGTTTAGCTAATCCCAAGGAAATGCAACCTACAACTCCTATGAACAACGCGGCAAGAAATATAGGCTTTTTTAATCCTTTGGTATCTGCAATAGAACCGCAAACAGGCCCCAGCAAAGCCACAATCAACGTGGTAATGGAGGCTGCATACCCCCAGTAGGCCAAATACTCTACCTCCGTAAGTCCTCCGCTTTCTGCCAGATAATTAAAATAAATGGGCATAATAGTTGCCATCAATAAGGTGAAGGCAGAATTCCCCACATCATACAGAATCCAGCTTTTTTCTTCCTTGGAAAATTTCATATTTTTGTCCTTTCTTTCCTTCCTGTGTTTTTCATTCTTCATCGGTATAGCTATCCCTAAACTTTAACAATTCAGTCTTATGGCTTCTTAAATGGCTGACAATTTTTCTGTACTACGGCACCAAAAGGGAATCAAAATTGTAATGATAAAGGGGATCCAATTCCTTGATTCCATATACGTAATCCACATATTCATCTGTGAGGCGAAGAGCTTTTTCCTTTCCCTCTTCAAAAAGCTCCAGCAAGCGATTGGTACAGTCACTGCAGTTTTCATTCTTATGCTTATTAATAATTAATCCATGAAAAGCCTCATATTTTCCTGCTAATTTTAAGGCAGTGGTTAAAATCCATCGTTTTAAGGGATTCTTAGCCACAATCAAATTAAGATAAAAAATCATATCTTCTATAGATTTTTCTATTTCTTCCACTGTTAATTCAGGAAAAAAGTCACAAATTACCTCTGCATTTTTTCTTCCCGGCTGTAAATGTCCCGTAAGTATGGCCTTTTGGGGATCCTTTCCCTCCCGAAGCAAAAGCTCTCTATCCAACTCTGCTTCAATTTCCAAATGGTCAGCAACCTGCTTCTTCACATTTTCATTTACCCATCCATGACAGGTAACATCCAAAATATAGTGACATAAAAAACCTAGGGTATAAGCAAGATACGCTTTATGATAATCTTTTTTCTTTATTACCTTGGCTGCCTGCTCAAAATAAACTCTTCCCGGCAACTCATGTAAATGATATCCAATCTTATTTACTTTATTTTTACTTAAAGCTTTATAATAAAATAATAAATCAGGACCATGAAGTCCAATCTGAAACAGCTGCGGATATTCTTCTATAATATCAGCAACCTGAGGTGTCGCTTTCTTTCGTACTTCAAGGCCTAACTTATAATGAGCATATGTAGTAGGCATAATCTTCTCTCCATTGTAAATGTATATAACTAATGTATTGATATTGTAACATCGTGATATATTTCCTGCAAGAAAAAGTAAGAGTAAAACCGAACAAAGAAAGACCGGATTTCAAATCCGGTCCTCATTTTCTGTGTGTTTTTAAATCTTAAACTGTTCAAGCATCTGTACCATGGTTGCTACCTGGGCTGTCTGCTGCTGGCTGACTGCTGCAGTTTCTTCACTGGTTGCAGAGTTGTTATCTACAATTTCCGCTACTCTTGCCACATCGGAATCAATTTGATACATATTGGTAACTTCTTCTCTTAGTTCTATGGATATCTTATTCATCATTCCGATAGATTCCTGAGCTTTGGAAATAACACTGTTCATACTTTCTGCCGTAACATCTGCAAAGCTGATTCCCTTTCGTACCGCAGCTACTGTAGTCTCAATTAATTTCTTTGTTTCTCCTGCTGCATTTGCAGATTCCTCCGCAAGATTTTTTACCTGTTCTGCAACTACTGCAAAGCCTCTTCCCGCATCTCCTGCTCTGGCTGCTTCAATAGATGCATTTAAGGATAAGAGATTAGTTTGATTTGCAATATCTTCAATGGTTCCGATAATATTATGAATCTCATTGGAGCATTTTTCAATCTCACCAATAGCTTCTTTTAATTCCTGCATCTTGGCATTTCCATCCATCATTACTGCTGCAGCACCTTCTGCCATTTTCACGGTTTCTTCTGCTTCTTTTGCCTTATTCTCCAGGGAAACTGCCATCTTATTTACCATTTCCGCAACTTCCTGAACCATCTGAGATTGAACTGTACTTCCCTCAGCCAAATCCATAGCTGCCTTTGCCATCTGCTCAGATCCACTATCAATTTCCTGTGCGGTAATCTGAATGGTAGCTAATACCTTCTTTGTTTCATCCACAATATCCAATAAGGATTCTTTAATCTTAAAGAAATCCCCTACGTATTCCTTATTCACATCTACACGATAGTTTCCGTGAGCCATAGATTCCAGTACATTAGAAATTTCAGAAATCATCTCATTAAAATTATTTTCCATATACTGCAGGGCTCCTACCATTCGTCCTACTTCACTTTCATCCACATGCATTCTGGTAAGATCTGCATCTAAATGACCCTGAGACAACTCTCCCAATGCTGAGGATACTCCAACAATAGAATCCAGCAGCTCTCTCTTGGAAAAATGAATGGTTTTAATAATCATGCGAACCATGACCACACAGATAATAATAAAGATTACTTCACAGGTGTACATAATAAAATTAACTGTTTTTTGTTCTTTTGCCATTCTTTCCTGTACGGTATTAATTAACACGTCTGTATCATTGTTAATAATATGTACCGTATCTTCATATTCATCTCCAAAAACATAATCCATGGCAGTCTTGGTATCTCCCGCTCTGGCACTGTCCATGGCAGATGTTTCCAATGGCACAAGTTCATTAGACAAATTAGAGATATTGTTAATCATATCCCATTCACTGTCTTTTAATCCATTTTTTTTAAGACCTTCTAACGCAATATCACGATTCTTTACTACTTCCAGCTCATCCATATATTCCTGGTAGTATTTTTCGTCTGCAGTAACCGCAAAAGCCTGTACCGCACTGGTTAAATTCTCAGAACCGGTACAAAACTGTGTTAAATACATGGTATTTTCCAGCTGAATTTGGCTTTTCCTCTGACTAAAAATTGTTAAAAATACAAATATTGCTAAAACAATTACTGCAACAATCACAATAGAATATGTGGTTTTGGTAATTAATTTCAGCTCCTCTGCCTGACTTTTTACATGATGTTCCTTCCTATTTTCCTTTCCCACTTTATCGCCCTCCGTTTCTCTCTTGTGCTCCCCCTGCTTCCTTTACAAATGCATATGTGCCTAGTTACGAAAAGTCATTTTCATCACTTTTCATAAAACTGTATTATACGAACCACATTTTGGTTCGTATAATCAGATTTATCTCACATCCCATTTGCTTTTACAATTTATATTATATGACTTCACAGTGGAGTAGTCAAATAATTGTTTTATTTTTTTATATTTTTTCTACTATTTATTTTATTTCCCCTTATTATTTTACTTATTTTTAAGAAGCTTCCCCCAAAATTTTTAAGGAGCAAATCAAAAGATCTGCTCCTTAATTTTACCAATTCTATTATTTTTGTAACTATTCAGAGCCAAGCGAATATATCAGAAAAACTGTGATGAATACTTGCATTTGAGAACAGTTTTTCTGATAAATTCATTTGACGAGAAACCAAAATGAGAAAATCCTAAGGATTCTCTAGTATGGCTCTGAATGGTTACTTATTTTTTATCTATCTTAAGCGGTTTTTCTCGTTTAAAAGCTCTGTTTTATTCCTTAGCCTGTTCTTTTAAGAAATTTAAGAAGGTAGTTACTCCGCCTCCTAATCTTTGTACACCTTCCGGTCGATCTCCTTCTACTTCCGATACATCGAAGAAGTCTCCCACCTTTGTGATTTCTGTTCTCATAAAAGAATCTGAACCATAAATCCCCTTTTCAATTCCTACATATTCATCTCCGAAAAAGGCGCAATTCTCAGGCTTTATTCCTCTTTCTCTCAATTTCTCCATAATTAAATCAGCGTTGTCTGATTTAGAAGAAATCCCTACTTCTAAATATTTGGCATCACAGGTAGAAAGAACTTTCATTCCTTTTTCTTCTCCCAGCTCTTCTGCCAAATCCAGCAAGTGTTGAAGTCCTCCCTGAATTCCATGATTTATCAGCTTATCCTTTAGGGCCCCTAATTCATCGGACTGCATAAACAGTTGATCTCCTCGGTCATGCTCCGGCATCAAATCTATCTTACAGTAATTTGGTCTGGTAAAGACAATATCTGTGGCAAAACCATAATCTCTTAACAGAGTCTGGTGAATATTAAAGCAAATCTCATGGATTAAGAGAGTTCCTTCTCTGTCCGGAAGCAAATCCCGGAATATATAAGGCCGTCCCTCTTTTGTATAGGCATACTGATAAGCCCCTCTTCCCAACCCCAGATATAAATTCTGTAATTCTTCTACGGTAAAGAAACTTTCCAGTTTACCACCGGCAATATTCTCATAGGTAGTCCCGGAAATAATCACCAAAGGGATTCCCTTTGCTAATAAAGGCTTCATTGCTGCACAGGCTTCATCTGCAGGGGCCTTTCTTGAGGTTACGGCTGTCCCATCCCAATCAAAAAGAATTGCACTATACTTTTTCATGAATTGTTTCTCCTTCTTCCAAACGCAGCATTTTTTCCTCTGCTTCTTTTTTCTTTAAGTAAATACAAATAGGTTCTCCATGGAGTAATTTAAAGCTTACCTCCTCTTTTTCCATACTTACTTCAATAACCGCCTTTTTATACTGTACGCGGAAGGTTAATCGATTCCATTTCTTTGGTAAATGAGGTTTAAAGGATAATTTTCCATGATGCATTCTCATTCCCGCAAAGCCGTTAACCAGAGCCTGCCAGGTTCCTGCCATATTTGCTCCGTGTACACCGGCGTAAAAGTTATTATGGTAGTCATCCAAATCCATACGGGCTGAATCGGAAAAATATTCATAAGCCTCATCATGATAACCAATATCACTGGCTACAATACCAAAGATACAAGTAGAAAGAGAAGAATGATGCAGGGTTACTTCCTGATAAAAATCATAATTTCTTCTGATTTCTTCTTCTGTAAAGCAGTCATTATGAAGGTAGAATCCTAAAATTGCATCTGCCTGCTTACTCATTCTGTGACGCATAATGAATAAAGGATGATAATTTTCATACAGCCAGGATCTTTTTT
The DNA here is from genome assembly GCA_017520155.1 of Lachnospiraceae bacterium. Taxonomy (GTDB): domain Bacteria; phylum Bacillota; class Clostridia; order Lachnospirales; family Lachnospiraceae; genus SFDP01. The sequence goes on along the minus strand of JAFXGR010000080.1, from coordinate 7,915 downwards.
CCTCCGGTATTCTTTCTTCATCCCAAGGCTTTCTCATCATAAATCCATCGTCCATGGGATAAATTTGTCTCTTCTCATCATAAGGGAAATACATTTTTTCAATGATTTCCTCCCAAAGAGGAGTTTCTTCTCTGGTAAATCCAAGACGTTCCTTTAATTCCTCTAACTTTTGGGGTGCTTTTACTTCTAAAAGCTTTACTGCTTCTAAGGCGTCTCTTAAATTTTCTCTTGCCATTAAATTGGTATAGAAATTATTATCTACCAATACATTATATTCATCGGGACCGGTTACGGAACAGATACAGTATTTTCCCTCTTTTCCTTCTGCAAAGCTTCCCACATCAGCCCATACTCTTGCTGTTTCAATGAGAATTTCCGCTCCCTGTTCTATCATAAACTCTTCATCACCGGTTACCTGATAATAAAGATTTACTGCATAGCTTATATCTGCATTAATGTGATATTGGGCACTTCCCAAGGGATAGTAGGTGGATGCCTCTTCTCCATTAATAGTTCTCCATGGGAATAATGCTCCCTGAAGATGTCCCATAACTCTGGCTCTCTGTCTTGCCTGTTCTAAGGTTTTAAATCTCCAGCTAAGGAGGGCTTTTGCCACCTCAGGCTGAGTATAAATGAATAAAGGAATCATATACATTTCCGTATCCCAGAAATAATGCCCTTCATATCCTTCTCCCGTTAAGGCCTTAGCAGGCATTCCGCAGCGTCCGTCTCTTCCGGCTCCCTGGAAAATATGGAAAATATTAAAATTAAGTCCTTGAATTGTGGCCAGTGCGTCCTCACCATCAATTTCAATGGAGGCACGATGCCAAAAATCTTCCACGTATTCCTTCTGCTTTTTCGCCAGTTCATCGATTCCTTTTGCACTTACTGTTTCCAGTTCTTTTGTGACAAACGTTTCCAGATCCTCTACTTCATCAAGGCAGGAAACGTACACCATAAATTTATCAAGAACTACAGGCTGATTTTCCTTTAATTCCACTTTCAGTCCGATAACCGCCTTAAGTCCTTCCTTTACTGCCTCTAATTCATTTTGTGCACACTCCGGTGTTACCACAATCTTGCTTCCACAGGCCATAGTCAGCTTGCTGCCTATGGTGGTGCCTGAATAAAGAAGCATATCCTCTTCTGCTTTTAAAAATTCAGTTTCTAATCTGGGACCAAAAGGACCATAATCCACAATGGGATTAGTCTTTCTTGTCTGATTTTCTACCTGGGCATTAAGCGTACTGTTTACCACAGCCTCCCCATTAAAATTCAGGGCCGTAAGTACCATTCTTTGGGCCAATACATGCTTATGCTCAAAGGAAACTAAACGAAGGGATTCTACCTTTATCTGTTTGCCCCCTTCCGTAGTCCAAATCAGACTTCTTCTTACTACACCTTCCTTCATATATAGGGTACGAGAATATTGGGAAACCTTGCTTTCCAAAAGAGAGAAGGTTTCTCCCTCTACAGAAATTCTCGTTTCCTTCATATTGGGAAGATTTAACAAGGTCTGACTGTGAAGGGGTGAGCCAAAGTTTGCCTCTCCATAACGAATATCCGTGCTTTCGTAAAAGCCGTTAATAAAGTTGCCCTCCATTCCCGTATCTACATCAAAATCATAGGCCTCTTCCATGGTTCCTCTGGTACCGATATAACCATTGGAAAGAGAAAAGGTTGTCTCATTTCTATAATTATTTTCTATAGTAAAAGCTTCCTCACATACCTTCCAGGCATCTAAGGGATAAATTGCTGCTTTATCTTTTCTCATACTCTCTCCTATCCTATTTTCCAGAAAAGTTCTTCTTCTTTGATAAATGAAAAGAGATAATCCACGGCATCCGGCTCTAAGGCAATCTCATAACAGCATAGTGCATCGTATTTTAGATTTCCTTTTTTTAGTCCTCCGTGAAACTGCTCTCCTAAGGGTAAGACCATACGCTCCTCCCAAATCAGTCCGCTTTCCTCCAAACCTTTAGGGCAGGTAAAAAGCTTTCCTTCTCTCAAGGGCCAGGTTTCATCCCCTTCTTTTGAATGGACAAGTCCCACCAAAAGCTCAGGCCTCTGCCCCTGGTCAATCTCCTTAAGAATATCCTGAATAAAATAAAATAATGCTTCATGATCCCCGTGACAATCAGAGCCGTGGGTAGTAAGCACTACATCCGGATTTATCCTCCAAAGCAGCTCCCGTAAATCCCCAGTCAGGGTATTTCTGCAATAGTTGCCGTGCTCTCCAAAGCATTGATAATGAAAATCCTGTTTTTCCTCCAGTCCATAAGTTGTATTCCCTACACTGGAGGCAAATACTTCTTCTTCGTCCTTCGCTTCATAAAGCTTCATCAAAAAGCTGTCTTTTTTGGGCATACCGGTATCGGCATACCCTAAAAAGATAACATTTTCCTGGGATAATCCCAAGGTAGCAAGACCTGCCAGCGTTTCGCGTAGCCTGCCTCGACCTTTGGAATAATCTGCACATTCATAATCTCCGTTTGTTACAATACAAACTGTGACTTTTTTTCCCAATTGCCCCATCTCATAAATCATTCCTGCTGCCATAAGCACTTCATCATCCTGATGGGGGACTATCACTAATAAGTGATTATATTTTGTTAGATTCATCAACTTTGCCATAAACTGCCTCCTAAGGCCAGCAGCCTTTTATCCTTTTACTGCTCCTGCTGCTACACCGGCAATAATGTATTTTTGCATGAAAAGATAGAAAATCATCAAGGGCATAACCCCAAGCATTAACATGGGGAACATGGTTGCCCAGTCTGTAGAAAACTGTCCGATATTACGGCTTACCTCCTGCAAAATAACACTATTCTTTCTACTCTGTAAAAATAACAGGGGAGTCATAAATTCATTCCAAACATTTAAGGTAACAATGATTACTGTAGTAGATACTACCGGTTTTAATAAAGGGATTACTACATGGAATACTCTTTGCGGTACACTACATCCGTCTACCAGTGCTGCCTCTTCCAGCTCCCAGGGTACAGAGTTTTCAATAAATTCCTTGAACAGAAAAATAGTCTGAGGCATATTGATCGCTACATCTACTAAAATTACGGCAAATAAGGTATTCATCAATCCCAGAGTTTTTACAATACGATACTGGGAAATAATATTCATTTGAAAGGGAACAATCAACCCTGCCAGAAAGATTATAAATACAATTCCTGACATCTTTGTTTTTGTTCTGGCTAAAGCATATCCTGCCAGTGTTCCTACCAATACCAGTAAAAATACTGCTGATACGGTAATGATCAAGGTATTGGCAAAGGCCTTGGGGAATTCCATTTTTACCCAGGCATTTATATAATTTCCAAATTCCCAGGTTTTGGGAAGTCCTAAGGGATTTAGGGTGGCATCCTGCTGTGTTTTTAAGGTAGTTACAATTAAATAGTAAATCGGAATAAACCAGATTAGCGCAAGAAGAATCATTCCAATCTCTGTTGCTATCAGCTTCTGTTTTGTTTTTCTCATGATATTGCTTTACTCCATTTCGACATAAGATTATTTACAAGGGCACTGATCAAAAGTACTACCACAAAGAAGCAAACACCGAGAGCTGCTCCCGTGGCATAAAATCCATCGGAAATTCCCTTATCCATCATTACTGTCATTACCGTCTGGGTTGCATTTCCCGGTCCGCCTCCGGTCATGGAATAGATGGAATCAAATACTTTCATTCCTCCGATCAAACCGGTTACTACAACGATTTTTACGGAAGGACACATCAGAGGAAGGGTAATATTGAAGAAAATTCTTCCTGTAGAAGCACCGTCAATTCTGGCTGCTTCATAAAGTTCCTCTGCCACACTTTGCAGGTTTGCCAAAAAAATTACCATAGCCCAGCCGGTCCACTGCCAAACCTGAGTTGCAATAATAGAGTATAGGGCTGCTTTGGAGGTGAAGAAGTTCACACTGTCCATTCCCAGTCCAATAAGTATGCTATTTATCAATCCGGAATCTGCTGAGGATAATATGTATTTCCATAAGTATCCGATAATCAAAGAGCTGAATACTGCAGGAAAGAAAAAGATAGAACGCAGCAGATTCTTAGTTTTCAATTTTTGGTTCAATACTGCTGCTAAAGGTAAACCAAGAATTACCTGAAAGCCGGTAAGCAGTATTGCATATATTACGGAATTTTTCATTCCGGTCATCATAAGGGGTGTCTGAAACACCTTTTTATAATTTTCAAACCAAACCCAATCCAGGTTGGTGGGATTCATATCTGTATAATTGGTAAAGCTGTAATAAATGGTAAAACCAAAAGGTAAAATACAAAAAATTGCATAAATAATAAGTGCCGGTACAATAAAAATCGCAAAATATTTTCCCAAGGACCCCGGCATATTTTTCCTCTTCAGCATCTTGTTGTCCTCTCAATCCATAATCTAGATAAACTTATGCTTTTTTTGAGCACAAAAATCCCGTATCACGCTATGTGGTGATACGGGACACATGCGTCAAATCTTATTTAGACAAAAGTTCTTCAACAGCCGCATCAACATTGCTTAATGTTGTTTCAAGATCCTGTCCGTCAAGGTAAGACTGGAATTCAAGACCATAATTTTCGTGTGCAGCAGCTGCATCACCCCATTCATTCCAAGGGCAATATACGTTACCTGCATTTAATGCAGAAGATGCAGAGCTATATGCTGCAGGAAGTTCAAACTCAGCACCTGTTAAGTAAGAAGATCCACCCTGGTTGTTTTCCCAAAGAGCTGCCTGACCTTCTACTGTAGATAATGCTTCTAAAACTTTTACTGCTAAATCAACATGTTCAGATGCTGCATTTGCTGCAAATCCACAACCGGGACCTCCGATTAACCATCCGTCAGAAGCTGTTGTTCCCTGGAAAGGCATCATGTCGATATTTAAGTCAGGATTCTTTGCCATAATTGCTTCATAGTCCCAAGGACCGGAACAGAACATTGCTGCTGTACCTGTTGCAAATTCATCAAGAGCCTGTGTATGGTCAATACCAAGCATATCTGTTGTGTAGATACCTTCTGTAATCATTTCAGACCATTTTTCAATGTAAGGATTTAATGTTCCGTTCATGGTTACTTTACCTTCACGGTAATCTGCATTGAAGTTCTTTCCTTCTTCTGTAGAGAAGTACTCAGCAGAAGTAAATGCTAAAGAGTTCTTTAACATAGGTTCCCAGCTCATGAGACCTGCTGCAAGGGGTTTGATTCCTAACTCCTGGAACTGTTTGCATACTGCGATGTACTCATCAAAGGTTGTAGGAAGTGCAATGCTGTTTTCTTCGAAAAGATCTTTGTTGAAGTAGATTCCTTCAAACCAGGAAATTCCGGGAAGTGCATATACATTTCCGTCGTAAGAATATACGCTTGTTCCTGCTGTGGAGTATTTTGCTCCTAAATCATTGATAGGCTGTAAGTAGCCAAGTTTTGCATGCTTTAATGCAGATGCGGGAGATTCACAAATGATGTCAGGACCTTCTCCTGCACTTAACTGTGTATCTACTACAGTGTTGTAGTTATCATTGTCAATAAACTGATATTCAATTTCTACCTCAGGTACTGCTTCCGCCAAGTAGTCTAATAATGCTGCTACAGTATCTTCTGAGTTCCAGTAAGACATTCTTAAGGTAACTTTGTCGCTTCCTGCTTCTTCTGTAAATGCTTCAGCTGCAGGTGCTTCCTCTGTTGTTGCTGCATCACTAGCAGGTGCTTCTTCTTTTGCTCCGCATCCGGTTAACATACCGGCAGTCATAACTCCGCACATCAAAAGTGCTAATAATCTTTTTTTCATATGTTCCTCCTATGGATTAATAAGATTTATGTAGAAGACTGTTGTCTTCTTGATGATCTTATTTTACTGCCTGACAATCCATTTTCCTATAAAACATTTTTTGGAAACGTAACACTTTTTTTATCAATTATTATGTTACCGATCAGTCCTGTTCTTTGTCTTAATACAAGGTTCTGGTCAGCTTTAACACCATAGATAAGCACTTATTCTGATGTGTATTTTTCGAAAAAAAAAGGTAATTGTCCGATGAGAGTTCTTCTCTTCCCCGGTCAATTACCTCTATTTTATCGATTTATTAATAATGAATCCTGCTCCAAATCTACTGATTTCAGTTGTCTTCCCAGTTTTACGGTAAAACAAACCATACCGTCTTCTTCCACATTTGCTGTAATTCCGTATTTGGGATCATTATAATAAAGTCGGATTCTCTCCCGAATATTATACATTCCATATCCTCCTCCGGGTTTTCTCAGACTTCTTAATAACTCATCCTTGTCCAGCAAAATACCATTATTTTTTATTTTAAATACTATGGCATCCTCTTCCAGTCCATAAGTAACAACAATCTTCCCTCTTGCTTCATCATCCAGACTGTCTATACCATGAACTATTGCATTTTCCACTAAAGGCTGCAGAAGAAAGTTGGGCATAAGAAGCTCTCTTCCTTCTTCTTCCAGTTCCAATACTACATCAAAATTATTATCATGAGTATTTTTCTGTAACTCCAGGTAGGAAATAATGGTTTCCAGCTCATTACCCACGTTGGTAATCGCCTTTCCGCCATTTAAGGTGCTTCGGTAAAATTTTGCCAGTAAGCCGGTAATATCTGCTATCTCATCATCGCCCTTTCGAATCGCCTTCCACTTAATAGAAGAAAGGCAGTTATAAAGAAAGTGGGGATTGATTTTGGCCTGAAGAGCAGTTAATTCCATTTTCCTTTTTTCCATTCCCAGCTTATAGGTCTCTTCCATCATATCATTCATCTTTTTTTGCATTCTGGCAAAGCTTCGATTTACCACACCAATTTCATCATCATAGCGCAGATCCATGGTAACGTGGAAATTTCCTCTGCTGACCTCCTCCGCTGCCTCTTTCAGACGAAGAATACGCTCACTTAACAGGGTAGATACCAAGGTGGCAAGAATCATCAAAAAACCAAAGCTTATGGCCATTAACAAAAAGGTAGTTCTTTTTAAATCCGCAAGCTGCATATCTACTACACTTCGATCCCTGAAATAATACAGCTTCCAGCCATTACTCAATTCCTGACCTGCTGCCACCAAAAAATTATCCGTTTCCATAAAGCTGTCAGGCTTTTTACTGAGGATAAATTCCTCTACCTCTTCTCCCAGTGCTTTATTGGGATAAATGGTTTTAAAAATAATTTTTCCCTTTTCATCCAAAAGAAGGGTCCCCCCTTCCTTTCCATCAATATGACGAATGGGCTCTGTCATTTTTTCCAAATCCAATTCCATTTCAATTACACCAATAGCTCTGGAAGAAGACTCTCCGTCTAATAATGTTCTGCTGGCATAAATTTTTTTGTCTTCTATTCTCCAAATTGTTTTAAAATTAGTTTTGCTTTCTTCATACCAGTCTTTATCTTCCACCTCTATAGGAAGATGACAAAAGTCACCAATACTTCGATGAAGGTAGGGGCTGTAAATACGAATCCACTCCAAATTTTCATCTGAAGTAATAAAATACCAGAACACCGGCTCTACATCTGAAGATAAAGTTTTAGTAAAGGCATTTAAATTTTTCTTTAAATTTTCCAAATCAGTACGAAACTGCGCATTATAGGTTAAGTAACGAAGGTTATCATTTTCTCTTCCAATAGAATTTTCCAAACCAATTTTCATACTGGAAGCTGCATCCTCCATACTAAACTGTGCCTGCTCCAAAAAGCTTTCCCCAAAAAAGTAATAGGAGTACAACCCTAGAAGTAATACCGGTAATAACGCAAGAAGCCCATAGCTGATAATTAATTTTTTTCTTAAATTAGCAGAACCGTAATACCATCTGACAAACCGCATCATAGCCTATAACCCCTCCCGATATTGCTTGGGAGTCATACCGAAATAAGCTTTAAATAATTTATTAAAATAAGATTGATTTT
>JAFXGR010000079.1 GCA_017520155.1 Lachnospiraceae bacterium | reverse complement strand
GCTTTCTTTCCATGGAATATTCATCTCTATAGTTATACGCTGATAAAAATCAAAAAATAAGATCCCACAAAATAGAAACAAAATAAAATAGCAATAAATTTTTTTTAAGATTCCCTTTTTCCAATCGTATATCATCAATCTATAAAGCTTCACTTTTTCCCCCTTTCACCCACACTATGCCAAAGGTCAGAAAAAACAAAACTACTGCAAACAATAAAATCCCTACTTCTGTTCTATCATTTGCTACCGGTAATACATGTAAAAATTTCATAGGTGACAATTCCCATCCACTTGATAGTAGATTATCTGCAAAATCAATAACCATTAACACAAAAAAAGGTGATAAAAGTACTACCGGCTTATGTTTTGTAAAGAAAGCGACCGCAGTGCTGATACCGGCAATAATTCCTGCAAATATCATATCTAACAGAATATATAAAAATGTATATAACCAGGGCTGTTCAAAATACAAATCAGCCCACATACTTTTTTCTCCAATTACACCATAAGGGTAGATGCTATCCATGGGTATTGCCGGAAGAAAGAAAGAAAGGATGGTGAAGTTCAGTAACAGCGGAACACCGATCACCAATGCTCCAGTGCAAAATACAGCAATATATTTTGATAAAAAATAGGTTCTTCTGGATACTTTATGTAATATATTTTTTGTATATCCTGATTTGATTTCTTCAACTAAGGAACCTCCATAGGGTAAAACAGCAAAAACAGGAAGAAGATAATAAAACAGGTTACCTTCAAAGGAAGTCACATCCGCTCCCAGCCAGCGACAAAATAAAGACATGGAGGTAATCATGGGATTTCCTGGCATATTTCCACTGTTCCAATAATCATACAAATCTTCATATAAGGCAACCGCTCTTATTCCATGAAATAAAACAAGCCCTAAAACTAGGCTATAGCTTATCACTGCCGATCTGTTTCGGATTGCTTTCTTTATTTCCATCTTTAGACATCTGAATCTTCTGTTTCTATTGGTAAATCTTAAACTTTGTTTCATTAATTTTTCCTACCACTTTTTCCAAATCTTCTTCCAAAACAAAATACCCAAGCTGAATATCCTCTTCCTGCCCCTGTTCTAACTCATAGTGAAAAACCTGTTCTTTATCTACTTCTCCTGCTTTAGTAAAATATGCTGGATAATAAACAGTTTTTGTTTTTTCCCCATAAAGACAAATATTATTAATCATAAATTCATTTTTTCTTAACATTCCAATAGCATCTTGATTTCTAATATGTATGTCCAACACCATCAGATGATGTGGTGTTTTTACCATTTTATCTTCTCCTACATAATCGGAGATTTGTGTATATTCTCCCCACATTTGTTTAATTCCGTAGGTATTATACGGCATAATCATCTTTTCCACAGGAATGGAAGCTTCTTCTAAGCTTGTATACTCTTTTGTATCGTAAACTGTATAATATAGATTCCCTTCCTCGAAGGGATCCCTAACCTCTTCCCCCATTTCAATGGTCGTTTCTCCACAACCAATACACAACATTACCAATAATACTGACATAAAATATAATATACGTTTTTTCATTTTCTCTTTCCTATTTAGCTTGAGCCGTCGCACTAAGCAGAATAACTACAAGATATATTCTTTATATAGTATATTTTCATCTATATCTTGTATATATTTTATTTGCCTTAGTACGACAGCCTCTCCTTTTTTTCTAATATATCTCCTATAGTCTAATTAACGATAGTATAGTTTTTTGTACTATCCGGACTCCATACTCCCTTTACGGTTCCTGTCACAGATGAACCCGAACGAAATCCTACTTTAGTCAGTACTATACTTGCTCCCTCTTCTTTATGCTCGTAACAATTGTTTGTAATACTTGAAGCTACACCTCTTTGTACCGTAGCAGTTGTCCCTACTGTCTCGTTATGATAAAATAACCCATTTCTATTTCCATATACTCGTACGTGAACATATTTATATGGTGATTCCGAAATATTCACATATACTTTTGAATTATTATGCTTATCACGTGGATCAACCTGCGCAAATGTTCCCGACGAAGACTTAACGTTTACTTCATACCAAGTATCTGTAACATTAGCCGCATAAGTAGGCATAGTATTTCCAAATGTTCCTCCTATAAAAGCCGCTATTCCCATTACTCCAATTAGTTTTTTAATCTTTTTATTAAACATATTTTTCCCTCCATTTTCATTTTTTCATACAACCAATGACAATTTCATTATCCTTATTTTATTTTTTTAATCAATAGTATTTGCATGAAACGACATTTTTCTGTCATTTTACGACATTTTTAAACTCCTATCTGTGGATTCTTTCATAATCATCCTCTACATGACTACCTTTTCACAGAAGATATTTTTCCATATTCAGTTTTTTCTTCTTGAAATTACGCATGGGGTTTGCAAAACTGCTGTAAGTAAAATTCCAAGGGAGATACAGATGGACACAACTTCCATCCTTCTCCACATGGAAAGTACCGATAAAATCATCCAAATAGTTGTAATCCTTGCTGTAATTCTTTTGAACTCTCGTTTTTCCTCTTTATCAATCCTTTTATTCTCATGATCTATGGGGCTACATATAATCACACTGATTCCGCCACCAATCATTAATAGCAGTCCTTTCCACCCTCCCGGATAGTAAAAAGAGATTAGTAACGTTATGCTTAAAAAAAGAAGAAATCAAACATCTTACTGTACTACCTGCATGATATCCCCCGGCAAACTTTCGTATTAATGTAAAAGGCAGGATAATCAATATGCATCGTTCTATTTTTCCTCCCTGTCTATGGGTTTGGCATCAACGTCTCTTTTCTACTCCCTTTTGGCATATTTTATACAAAAATATCATATAATACATATATTACAGAATTTTCAAATTTTTAATTAATTTTCTCTTTATTCTGCGTGGCAGAATACTTCTTTTTCACTTTGTTCCATTTATTTTATTAACTGCTACAATGTAGAAAAGGAGATCATACTATGTGCAACACAACTCAATTACCGGATGAAATTTGTTACAAAGAGGTAGGACTTCGTATTAAAAACCGCAGAGTAGAGCTCGGAATTAAGCAGGCAAAAATGGCTGATGACTTAAAAATGTCCAATAACCATTTATCTGCAGTAGAGCATGGAACCCAAAAATTAAGTCTCGATGCTTTTGTTCGTATTTGCTCCTATCTAAATACAACACCCAATTATCTTTTATTTGGTTCTATCCATTCCTATAATTTACCTCAGAATACTCTTGATAAGCTTAAGCTCTGTGATCCTAATTATCTTGAGCTAGCTAATGAACTTATAGAAATTATGGTAAAAAAAAAGCAACAATAAAGACTCAATATAAGAGAGCTATTCCTTCTCCTGTTTATTTAAGTAAGAAGGAATAGTTATTTTTTTACCAATTCTTACTGTTTTTTGTCGTTTCATTCCTTTTTCTTTCCCTAATTTGTTTAACGTGATAAACTATATCTGGAAATATCTTTAAGTTTGGAGATTTTATGAGAATTTTGATATGTGATGATGATTCTTCCATAAGACAGCAGATTCAGAAGTTGATCGTATCTTATTTTAAGTCAGTAAAACAAAAGGTACCGGAGATTATCTGCTACTGTGGTGGAGAGGATCTGTTAAAAGATTTGGGACCAATGGATATGGTTTTTCTGGATATTGAGATGCCGGGGATGGATGGAATCTATGTAGGAAATAAACTAAAAGAGAGAAATAAAAATGTGATTATTTATATTGTAACCTCTTTTATGGAATATTTGGATGAGGCCATGCGTATTCATGTGTTTCGTTACTTACCAAAGCCCTTGGAAAAACATCGCTTTTTTCGAAATCTGAAGGATGGACTTACCTTATACCATACCTTAACCATCACCATTGCCATAGAGACGAAAGCAGGAATTTATCCCCTTTCGTCCCATGATATTATTGCACTGGAGGCAGTATCCCGAAAGGTTCTTGTTCATACCACAAAGGGAACCTACGAGTCGATTCACTCTATGGCATATTGGACCAAACATCTCCCCAGGAATCTTTTCTTTCAGTCTTACCGGAGCTTTCTTGTGAATCTGGAGCATGTAACTGATTTTTCTCATGAATTGATTCATCTGGATGATGGCAGGATAGATGCCTATCTTACCAAACGAAAATATACATTATTTAAAGAGGCTTATTTACTCTATTTAGAAAGTAAGGGGTAGTACTATGGAAAATCCAATGACACTTTTTTTAGCTTATTTTTTAGAGACATTGATTATTCTTTATTATAGCCGGGGATTATTTGTACCAAAATATGAGGGGAAGAAAACTGCTCTTTCCCTTCTTCTTTTTTATGGCTTCCTTTATTTACTTTCCTTTCTGGAATCCCCCATTGTAAATCTTACTTTTTTTACTCTTTGTAACTATATTTATTTTTATTTCTTCTTTTCTGTAAGCTGGTATGGTGCTGCCTTTCATACTTTTATTTTTACCGGCTTTATGGCCATCAGTGAATATCTTTCTCTTCCTCTTATCCGATTATTCTCTCCCACCTTTATGACCTTAGAATATTCTTCTGTGGAATTTCTTCTCTACGCTTTTACAAATAAATTTCTTTTTTTAATTTGTATCTGCTTCCTTCGATACCTTATCACAGGCTGGAATAAGAATAATCTGCAGCAGGATAAATCTTCCCTGCTTTTACTGTTATTTCCCTTATCCTCCTCCATAACTCTGGCGTTTCTAATTCTCTTAACCTTAAAGACTGCTTCTACTCCTCTGCAAAATACAGCCCTTTCCATCAGCGGCTTTTTAACATTGACCAGTTACATTCTGATTTTTATGGTCAATCAGCAGAACCAGGAAAAATATGAAGAATTAACTTCTATTCGCCTTCGACTACAAAAGGATGCGGATCTGGCTGCCTATTATCAGATGTTGGATGAACAGGACGAAAATCAGCGAATTCTTATTCACGATATTAAAAAGCATTTGCAGTCCATCGCTTTTCTTAATGAGAATCATGAACATCATAAACTATCCCAGTATGTGAATCAGCTTTTACAATCCTCAGAATTAAAGGACAGCCTTAGAATATGTGATCATCCTATTTTAAATTCTATTCTTTGCCGCTATATAAAGCAGGCAAAGGAAGGACATCTCTCCTTCCACACCGACATTCGGAAAAGCTCTACCCATTTTCTAACCGATCAGGAGGTAACTGCTATCTTTTGTAATCTGCTGGACAATGCCTTTCAGGCAGCCAGACAGGTTCCGGAAGGATACGTGGAACTGTATGTCTGCAAGCAGCCAAAAACCCCCTTTGTCAGTCTGTCTTTGATTAACTCTTGCAGAAAGGATCCCTTCTCTCGTGACGGCAAGCTGCTTCTTCCAAGAAAGGATAAGAATGGTTACCACGGCTATGGAATTAAGAGTGTGGAAAAAATCGTAAAAAAATATCATGGGGAAATGAAGATGTATTATGACACAGAAAATCAAACCTTTCATACTATTCTTTATATGAAGGTTAACAGATAAGAAAGCATCTTTTCTGTGCTGTCAAAATTATAATCTACTCTCTCCTCTTCCTTTACCTTTACACCCAGGCGAATTCCTGCCTTTTCAAACATACCGTAATCATTGATGCCATCTCCCACCACCATTACCTGATCCCAGGTAAGGTTCATTTTCTCCAGCAAATAAGAAATTCCCACTGACTTATCCATTCCTATCGGCACAAAATCAAAACAATCGGACTGGCGGTGGATGACAATATCTTTCAGTTCATGCTCATACTCTTTGATACATTCTGCAATGCGATCCAGGTCTGACTCCTCTTTGGGAAAGGGGGTTACCTGTGTTAAGTTTGGTTGGTACCAAATATCGGTAAAATTTTCCTCCAAAATTTCTCTTACTCTGTGCAGGGATTCTTTGGCCTCTTTACTAATAGGGATCTGATAATGCTCTCTTGGAGGAAGGTCCACACCAAAGCGGATCATGGCTCCGTTTTCTCTAATCATAATGGGATTTTTCAGTCCCACCTGTCGTAAAAACCCGCAAAGGTAATCACAGGTTTTCCCGGAGGCGACCGCTATGGGAATCTGCAGCTGATCCAGTCTTCGAAAAAGCTTCAGCTCCTTTTCTCCCATTCCCTTTCCGATAGGTGCCAGCGTAGAATCCAAGTCAAATACTAATAGTTTTATTTCTTTTTTTCTCATAAAAATTTCTTTTCCTTATAAAATAACCACTACTGTGAAACCCTTATCTCTCTTTTATTCCACATATAAAGCTCGAAAACTTTACCAGCTTTCGAGCTTTATTGTCGTTTTTTAATCTAACACAAATTCATTCATTCTCTTATCTAACACTTCTACTAATTCATCCACTTTATCTGCAAGCAAATATAAATTTTTTAATATTTTTTCTTCTTCTGTCACAGCGGTGGACACCTGTTCCGTACCGGCTGCATGTTCTTGTGCAATTGCTGATAGTTCAGAAATCATTTCTATAATACTATCTCTACTATCTTCTACTTCTTTTACTGAGCTTTCCATCTGAATACAATTCTCACTCATTTTCTCCAGATCTTTCGAAATAGTCTCAAACTTAATCATGGCATTTGATACACTATTTGACTGATGACTTACTGTGGTCTGCATAGTCGTTGTATATTCTACCGCCTTATTCATTTGTAATACTAAATCCTTAATGATAGT
>JAFXGR010000078.1 GCA_017520155.1 Lachnospiraceae bacterium | reverse complement strand
TTCTACCTGGCCGGTAATACAGATCAAAGGAATACTGTCGGCAAAGGCTGTGGCAATACCGGTAATGGCATTGGTCGCTCCGGGACCGCTGGTTACAGCACAGACTCCCACCTTTCCTGTTACTCTTGCCAACCCGTTGGCTGCATGAGCCGCATTTTGTTCTGTACGAATTAAAATTGTTTTTAAATCCGATTCTAAAATACTATTATAAAAAGGGCAAATGGCAACGCCGGGATACCCAAAGACCACATCCACGTTCTCTTTCTCCAGGCATTTAATCATTAAATCTGCACCATTCATTGTCCTTCCTCCTCTTTCCTTATTTTACCCTAATCATTCTACCATAGAGCAGGAAATAAAAACAATCCTTTTTCCCTTATCCAAACTATAGTCTTTATTTATGTCTCCCATAATCTAGTAGAACGTACTTTAAATTTGTGTGCATATTTCTGAGGATTTTTGAAGCTTACTCTCGGGAAAATAGACCAGATAATATGCACATATAATTTAAGTACGTTCTACTAGTATAAGTGATTTATCTGAACTTTGAAAAAAAATCAGCTAAAGGTGAAACTACATTCCCCAAATCTGTAATGGACTGATTCAGTCCCTTAAAATCAATGCTATTCATAGAATCAATGGCTAAGCCAAGTCCCTCTTCACTTTCTTCCACCAGTCTCTTAACAGATTCAAATACCTCTTCTACCTGCACCATAGTGTTGGAAATCTGCCCAATGGCTAAATTTACCTCCGTAAGCGTTGTAGTTATTCTTGGCACCAAAATAATGATAGCCATTAGCAGCGTAATAAAAATACCTGTTGTGGAGAGCATTGAAAGTTTCAACAAGAATAGCTGCTTCTTTAAGTATCTCTTTTCAATTTCATTCTCCTCCTTAAGCTGCACAATCAAATCCTGGATTTCTTTTTCCTCCATTTTTCTCTCTCCGTTTTTCTTTATGTATTATATGTATGAGAAAATATAAAAATATTTCCTTCTGTTAAATTTCACTGTTTCATATTAGGTGGCTGTATATTCAGAGGAACTTTATACATTCCATATACAATTTTATATAAATCCTTCACATCAAACCAAGAAGTACCACGAAATGCATTACGCTGGATTTCATCCTTATCTCCCAGTAGTCTTCGATTAGCCGTATGACCGGATATTACTGTGGTAAATCGTTCCTCCTTGGTAATCTCTTGTCCATTTTCTATGATATATTCATTATTATAGATATTAAAAGGATCTCTCAGAAGGATAAACATTCTTCCTTTGTATCTTTTAGCTGCCAAAAGATCTACACAATGGGGAATAGCCACCGACAAAGTTGCTCCTTGGCTAAATGCCTCTTCACAACGTTTAAAAAAGATATTCATTTGTGGTGTATAGTTACTATTTCTTTTTGTTTCAAAATACTCTCCCAAGGATGCCAATACTTCCATCCTTTGCTTTTCGGATTCAAATAAAAGGTCTCCTTCAAACTCCTTGGAATATAACCCATGTTGCTCTCCTACAATTCTTCTGCTAACTTCATAAGTCTCGGAAGAAAATCCGATTTTCAGCTTTTCATAATTTCTTCTGATTGTCTTCTCGATGTTCTCTTTTTCCTCCAATGTAGCCCCATATAATTTTCCAATATCCACCAGATAGTCTAGGGTATTTTCAGAAAGCTCCATCCCTTCTGCAAAAATATGATTTGAAATCTTCACCAGAAGATTTTCACTAAAGCCATCCAATACCGCTGCAAGAAAACTACTATCATAAAAGTCTGCTTCCTTGGGAATATAATCGGTCTCCGTATATAACTCCTCAGGTTGAATTCCTGTCAGATGCAAAATTGCTACCCCCTGATGACCATAGGTCAATTCATCTGCCACATTGTAAAGTTTATTTCCCTTTACTTTCATTTCTCGTCTATCATTAAATCCGCTTAAGGCATAGGCCTTTTCCAACAGCTGTACCCAAGTGCAGTCACTGGCATTTCCCCAGCCGGTTTCATAATGCTTTCTAAGTTTAAAATAGCAAGGGTAAGTTTTAATTGACTTATCCCTTAACAGTAGATTGGAACTTTTTACCTCTTTACCATCTTTTTCAGCAGCATATAATCGTACAATCACATTACCGTCTCCAGTATCATAAAACATGCTTTTTACAAAGTCAGGACTTGATTTAACCAAGGCGCTGATGGCCGAAACCAGCCAACAATCTCCTATCGAGCTTTGCTTTACGTCATTAATATTGGGTTCATGTAAAAAAAGAGGTATGCTTTGAATATTGGATTCTTCCATATTTTCACGGAAGGTGGTATCCTCCACATAAGAAATAGTAGTTTCATCAATGCGTTTAAGTTCCTCCTCTGTCAAGGTATCTGCCATGGTTCCCTGTAGGTTCTGCATCAGCTGTCCTTTCATTTGTAGGAGCACCTGTAGTCTTCGCATAATGGTTGGATCATCGCTGACAAAATTTAATTTTTCATATTCCTCTGTCATTTTAAGAAACATGTCAAGAAATGCCATTTCCATTTCTATTGTATCGCTATTTACAATTCCTACAATGGTAGAGTAGCGCTGTATGGCTTCTATGGCTTTTCTAAATTCATAATCAGCAAAATCTTCTTTATAAACAGCATTTATGGATTCCTCTAAATTTCTTATCTGCAGATTCAATTCCTTTTTCAAGGAACTGGAAAATAGTCCATCCAAATCTACAGGAGGAACTATTTCTAAATTTCCTCTTTGCCACATTGGTAGTCGTGCTTCCTTCATGAGATGATTCTCGCCCAGGGTTTCCATCAGTTCTATATACTTTTGAGACCATTTATCGTATACCGTACTTCCATGATCTGGCGTCCTTCTGTTATGTTTAATCCAACTGAAAATCTGCAAAGGTGTGCCGATCAGATTACCGGCTAAACTTGTAATACTAGATGCCGTACGTATATTTGCCATAAATATCTTAGCATCAGCAGCAATCAATTCTTTTCCTACTCCCTTACGAAGTCTGGCTTCCATATCCTTACGGAAGATTTCTTCTTTTCTTGCTTCTATCTCCGGCTTTGTCCGAAGCTCATTTATTATTTTACTATTCTCCTTCTTATTTCGTAGGGCTGTACTCTTTATCCATTTACCCTCCAATTCTGTGGTAATACCTTCCATGAATATTTTCATGGATTTAACTCCGTTATGAGCAGCGTACTCCATCTCCAGTGCACCGGTATATTCTGCCAACGATACGACCTTCTCAAAGATCTGTGAAAAGGAAGTAATCATGTATTCCAAGGCCTCCATTGCCGGATTTCCTTTACATTTTTTTAAAAATTCCTGTTTAATATCCTCATGGAGGAAGTAATTTTTTAAATAATAAAATTTCCGTTCACAGGCTAAGATCTCTTCTCTATTGGCAAACAAAGCATAATCTCTATAGGACTGCTTGGACAACTTCTCATCCACTTGTTCCAAGGAAAGAACAGCTTCATAAAGGAATAATGAAAGTGATTTAAATTCTTCTTGGGTAGGAATAATGTCCATTCCACCACTAAAAATCTTCTTTTGATAAGATACTACATTTATTGCATCCTCTAATTCCTCTTTTTTCTGAATATGAAGAGGGTCACAAATAAAATCTATGACTTCTGCCACAAGCTCTTTTTCTGTCTCAGAGGTCTCCTCCGTCCATAATTCTTTCTTCTCTTTTAGTCGAGCCTTTTCTTTTTCCAGCTCCTCTATGCGATTGACCTGAAACTTCTTGCTTCCATAATCAGTTTCAATACGATAGGCTTTAATGGAATAGGATTTTATTGCCGCCCTCCATTGCTCCTCCACCATTGCAAGATTAGTTCCTCCATGCTTTTTAATTCCCATAAAACGAAGGGTTAACTCCAACGCTTCCTCATAAGCTGGAAGAAGTGCACACATTGCTTCTGCTTTTTCATGATCTGCATAGGACAAACCCAAATGATAAAAATCGGGCTGTACTTCTCGAAACTCCTTTACTCTTTTACAGGCTTCCAACTCTCTTGTAATTTCTTCAAAAGAAATCTTATTCAAATTTTCAAAGCGATTTCTTCCTATCTCTACCTTTAACGCTTCCGTTACTGAGATGGGAGAATGTATCTGTTTATCTGCTGTTTTGTAGGCTTCATTTACTGATAGAAGAATTTGCCCCATATCCTCAATTTGAACAAAAGATTCTTTATTGGTATATCCGTATTTTTTTATGGACTCAATTCTGGCTTCCATAATCTCCTCTATTCTTCCATAGATAGGAAATTCACTCCTAATACCATCCAGTTTTTTCCTATTGTCCAAAATCCAGGGCTTATCCTTGTATTTCGTAGCTGCTGTGGAATAAATTGAACTATTTTTAATCGTATCCTCTTCTTTGCGTATACTTCTTGCTGTTTTGCGAAGGGAGGAATACATTTTCATCAGGTTGTCATCACTGATTTCTTTAACACTCTCACATAATCTACTTACCTTTTTAATGAAGTCATCGCTTATCCTTGCAAAATTATCCAGGGTTACTTCCTCAAAACTATAGGTTACGGGAAACATTATCTCATCCACGGTATCCTGTATTCGTTTGATTTCTTCTTCCGTAGGAATGCCCTTTTTTTCATACTCCGCTATAGAAGCCATACAATCATTAATCGTTTGTTGAATGTAGTCCTCTGAAACATCTGCATATTCTCCCTTTTTCTTTTCCTCCATCATGGCTTCTGCCTTGGTCAGTAATTTTTTATCTTCCAGATATTGGGCATATGCATTTAAAATTAATTGATAAGGTTTCGCCTTTTTTGTAAGCTTGTCATCTAAAATATTTTCTTTTTCTATTTCTTTTTGATATTCTCTTTCTGCCTTTTCTGCTTTTTTAATCTGTTCCTCTCTGGTAATAAAGTGACTGGAAATATCCAAGGTAACCGGTTTATAAGGTTTTCTGAAAAGTGCTTTTGCCTTTGCCTCTTCTACAATACGCTTAGCAGTAATTTTATAGGTTTGGTCAGCTCTTCCATCGAAATCTCCATCCACAAATGTACGATGACGTTCCTGCAAAGCATTCCAAAAACTATAATAAAACTCCAGTAAGTCTTTCGCCTGAGCAGTCATCTCCTCTTCTTGTACAGTTGCAAAGAAAATCTTCATATCGTGAATACAGGCAAAGTCTGAGGAAAGTTCTTCATGTTTTTTTAAATACTCAGAAGGGGACAGCTTTAATAAATAACTTCCAGAATATTTTTTTTGCAAATAACTAAGCTGTCTACAATATAAATCCTTTAAGACCTGCCTTCCCTCTTCCTTCATTTTATGATGAATTTTTTGGTTAACTGTCTTATTCTGTTGCTGCTCTCCTGCCAGGAGATGCTCTGTTAAAGTTTGAAGCTCCTGTACTGTTAGTTGTGGATGAAATGATTGGTTTCTGCATAAATTATTCACCAGTTGTTCTACTGTAAGTGCATCCTGACCTTCCTGTTGTACAAATACCACCTTCCCTACTCTGTTGGTATACAGCTTTATATAGTCTGTTACTCTTTGATATTTTCCATAAGGCTGTATATCATCTGTTTGCATAGAGGTATATATCTCAAAATCTCTAAAATTTCTTACATTAGATTTTGTCGTACCTACTTTATATGTTCGCTGTTCCGGTTTTTGCTTGTGGTATGTTTCCATGGTTTTTTTATCTTCCATGGCTATTTTTTCTACCCTTTTCATTAACTTTTGTTCTTTTGTTTCCTGCATATTTCCCCCTATTTCTATCATTGTCGTTACGCACGTCAAGAACTATTTCTTGTAAAATGCCTTTCCCACAGGCTTATTCCATACTTAACATACCCTTAATTACTTTTACAGACTCTGCTGCATCTTTGGCATAGGCATCTGCTGCAATCTGTACTGCATAATCGGGAGTAATTACAGCACCACCAATAACAATTTTAGAGGTACATCCTTGTTCTTTTGCATAATCTACCACACACTTCATTTCCTGCATAGTAGTAGTCATGAGAGCAGACAAACCAATAATTGCCGCATTTTCTCTTATGGCTGTTTCTACAATCAACTCTCTTGGAACATCCTTTCCTAAGTCAATGACATTAAAACCATAATTTTCCAACATTAAGGCTACCAGGTTTTTTCCGATATCATGAATATCTCCATGAACCGTAGCAATTACTACTGTAGGCATATCCTTGGCATCACTTTCCTCTCGTAATAGAGGCTGAATAATTTCAATGGAGCTTTTCATAGCCTCAGCACTGCTGATGAGCTGTGGCAGGAAATAGGCTCCTTTATCAAAAAGATCTCCCACTTCATTAATAGCAGGAATCAGACTTTTTTGTAATAAATCGTTAGGCAGTTCTCCTTCTGCCAGCAGCTTTTTCGTTTCTTCCACAATCAGATTTTTCTTTCCTTTTAATACCATTTCATAAAGTGTAGTAACTCCTTCCTTTTGTTCGCTGTCACTTCCTTTTTCTTTTTTCTCAGAAGCTGTGGTACTGAAAGAAACCTGCTGCATCTTTTCGATATATCTTAAATCACTATGTTCTTTATTCAATAATAAATCAGAAGCAAAAGCCGCTGCTACTAAAAGATCCTGACTGGGATTAGCAATAGCCATGGTAAGTCCACTTTGAATTGCCATAGTCAAAAAGGCTGTATTTACCATGGTTCTTTCCGGTAGTCCAAAGGAAATATTAGACAGACCACAAGTAGTTGCCAGTCCATGTTCCTTACAGTAGCGAATAGTTTCCAAAGTTTCCAATCCTGCTTTTGGATTGGCTCCTACCGTAGTTACCAAACCATCTACCACAATATCTTCCTTTGTAAATCCCAGGGAAGCAGCCTTTTCTACTACCTGATCAATAATGGAGATTTTCTCCTCCAAAGATTTTGGTAAACCTTCATCAGAAAGGGGAAGAAGAATAAACATTGCCCCATATTTTTTGGCAATAGGAAGCAGCTTTTCTATCTTATGACTTTCCATGGAGATAGAATTTAAGAGTGCTCTTCCCGGATATCTTCTTAAGGCTTCCTCACATACTTCAATGTAGCTGGAATCAATGGACAACGGTAAATTTGTAGCCATAGACAACTCTTCAAGAGCCTTTACCATCAGCTCTTTTTCATCTACACCACTCATTCCCATATTTACATCCAGAATACTTGCTCCCTTATTTTCCTGGTCCTCTGCAAATTCAAGAACAAGATCCATTTTTCCTTCCCGAAGTTCCTGCTGTAGCTTTTTCTTTCCCGTAGGATTAATTCTCTCTCCTACTACCAAGAAAGGATCTTCCAAGCCAAAGCAAAGGGTTTCTCTCTCTGAGGTAATGTAACGCATTTTTTTATATTCTCTGACCATAGGTTGTTTTCCACCAAAGGCATCCACCAAGGCTTTGATATGTTCCGGTGTGGAACCACAACATCCCCCTAGAATTCCTGCTCCCTGTTCATAAAGAGCGGTAATCTCTTTTACAAAATTCTCCGGCTCCAACAAATATACCGTATTTCCCTGCTCATCCAGCATGGGCATTCCTGCATTTGGCTTTGCAATTAAAGGAATTTTTACCGCATTTTTGATTTGGGCAAACATTTCTGCCATCTGCTTAGGTCCTGTGGAACAATTAATACCAAAAGCATCTACTCCAAGACTTTCTAAGACCACTGCCGCTGTAAGTGGATCCGTACCATACAGTGCTCTTCCATCTGCTTCAAAAGTCATGGTAACAATAATAGGTAAATCACATGTTTCTTTTGCTGCGATCACTGCTGCCCTTGTTTCCTGAAGACTCATCATAGTTTCAATGGCAAGCAGATCCACACCGCCTTCCATAAGACAGGAGATTTGCTCCTTATAAATATCCACCAATTCTTCAAAATCCATGGTTCCAATAGGAGAAATCTGTTCCCCCGTCATGGTAATATCTCCTGCCACATAAGCTTTTCCTTCTGCAGCTTCTTTGGAAATGGCTACCAACTCTTTATTAATCTGCAGAATATCATTTTCTAAACCAAATTCAGCCAATTTAATACGATTTGCTGTAAAGGTTGGGGAATATAAAATATTAGTTCCCGCTGCCACATATTCCTTCTGTAGCTGTAACATTACTTCTTTATTTTCCAAAATCCATTGTTCCGGACAGACACCATTTGGCATCCCTCTTTTTTGCAGATTAGAGCCTGTTGCTCCATCTAAAAAAATCACATTATCCCTAACTAAATCCTGAAACTCTTTTCTTGTCATTTTCCTCTCCTACTATTTTGTACTATCTTTATATTTTTTCTTATTGCTTAACTATTTTTATTCTTTTGTACTTATCTGTACAATCAATAAATACAGTTTTAATTTAACACACTGAATCGAAAAAGAAAAGGCGGTAATTAAAGAATTGCCATATTTTCCAGCTTGCGAATACCATGAATTTATGGTAAATTTAAAAAGATTTTATAACAGAAAGGGATTAAAATGAAACGGTTTGTAGCTTTATTCTTAATATTTACCTTATCCTGTTGTTTTCTTTGCGGCTGCCGGGAAGACAAGGAGCTTACTGCTTTTAATGAAAATATGACTTCATTTTATGAAAATATTACCTCCATCGGTTCTGCCATGGATGCTATTGATCCATCCTCTGAAAACGCAGTGGATTCTATGAACTCCTGTCTGGAAAATATGCTTAAAGAATTTCAGTTTCTTGCTTCTATGGAGATTCCTTCTCAGTTTGCCAGTGTTGAAGATTTGGCTGATGATGCCCTGGAATATATGCAGGAAGCCGTTCGCCTTTATGCTGAAGCCTACGAAGAAGATTATGTCAGCGATCCCTTTATTCAGGCAGCAGGAGAAAATTATGAAAGTGCTATGAAACGGATAAATTACATTGCCACACTTTTGCAAGGAGAAATTCCGGAAGGTGCCAGAATTATCGAAAGTGATGGAACAGAGTTTGAACCCTATACGGAGTAAAACTTCCCATTCTGCCACTTAGTCACAGTATTGCAGTCTTTTTAACTAATTACAAGAAGCCGTAAGAACAATGTCTGTATTTTTTTGACATCGTCTTACGGCTTTCTTTTATTCTTCCTTTCCCGTCAGATATTCACAACTCTCCTAGTGTAACGGTTTCTAAATAACTATACCATTCACATAGAATATTTTTCTAAGAGTGAAGTTCAAAAAATGTAGGCGTAGCGGGCTACGCTGAGG
>JAFXGR010000077.1 GCA_017520155.1 Lachnospiraceae bacterium | reverse complement strand
CCATATCACATGCCTATTTTCCTGATAGCAAAGATTCAAAAATCCTCAGCGTAGCCCGCTACGCCTACGTTTTTTGAACTTCACTCTCAGAAAAATATTCTATGTGAATGGTATAGTTATTTAGAAACCGTTACACTAGCCTTTAGTACCATGTTTTTCAGCTAACTGTACCATATTTTAGAAATCTTCCTACAGTATATCATTTTCTTTATAGGATTCCTAGTTTTTTGTCATATTTTACTTGTGTTTTCTTTCAATTTCTATATAATATACTATGAGAAAAAAGGAGGAATTGATATGCCAAAAAGAGACGATATTCACAAGATACTAATCATTGGTTCCGGTCCTATTATTATTGGACAGGCATGCGAATTTGATTATTCCGGTACTCAGGCTTGTAAAGCCCTTCGTAACTTGGGATATGAAATCGTATTGGTAAATTCTAATCCGGCTACCATTATGACTGACCCGGAAACAGCTGATAAAACCTATATTGAACCTCTGAACGTAAAACGTTTGGAACAAATTATCGCCAAAGAAAGACCTGATGCCTTACTGCCGAATCTGGGAGGACAATCCGGTCTTAATCTATGTGCAGAATTAAATAAAGCAGGAGTTTTAGACAAATATAATGTTCAGGTAATCGGTGTTCAGGTTGATGCTATCGAACGTGGAGAAGACCGTATCGAGTTCAAGGCTGCCATGGATAAGCTGGGGATTGAAATGGCCCGCAGTGAAGTTGCTTATACCGTGGAAGAAGGCTTAGCCATTGCTGAAAAGCTGGGATATCCTGTAGTACTTCGTCCTGCCTATACCATGGGCGGTGCCGGCGGCGGTCTGGTATATAATAAGGAAGAATTAAAAACCGTTATTTCCCGTGGTCTTCAAGCTTCTTTAGTAGGTCAGGTTCTTGTGGAAGAATCTATTCTTGGCTGGGAAGAGCTGGAAGTAGAAGTAGTCCGCGATGCAGACAACAATATGATTACCGTCTGCTTTATTGAAAATATTGATCCTCTGGGAGTTCATACAGGAGATTCCTTCTGCAGTGCTCCTATGCTTACCATTTCTAAAGAATGTCAGCAGCGTTTAAAAGAACAGGCATTTAAAATCGTAGAATCTGTTCAGGTTATTGGCGGAACTAACGTACAGTTTGCCCATGATCCCGTTTCTGACAGAATTATTGTTATCGAAATCAATCCCCGTACCTCCCGTTCCTCCGCTCTTGCCTCTAAGGCTACCGGATTCCCTATTGCTTTAGTTTCTGCCATGCTGGCAGCAGGGCTTACCCTTAAGGACATTCCTTGCGGAAAATACGGCACCTTAGATAAATATGAGCCTGATGGAGATTATGTGGTAATCAAATTTGCCCGCTGGGCCTTTGAAAAGTTTAAGGGAGTAGAAGATAAATTAGGTACCCAGATGCGTGCCGTAGGAGAGGTAATGAGTATTGGAAAAACCTATAAAGAGGCTTTCCAAAAAGCAATCCGAAGCTTAGAAACCGGCCGTTACGGTTTGGGACATGCCAAAGATTTTGATACCTTATCCAAAGAACAGCTTTGCAAACTGCTGGGAAGTGCTTCCAGTGAGCGCCACTTCATCATGTACGAAGCCTTAAGAAAAGGAGCTTCTGTAGAGGAACTCCACGAGATTACTAAAGTAAAGCATTACTTTATCGAACAAATGAAAGAACTGGTAGAGGAAGAAGAAGCTCTCCTTGTAAAAAAAGGTAGCCTTCCTTCTGATGACGCTTTAATTTCTGCTAAGAAAAATGGCTTCTCTGATAAATATTTAAGTCAGATTCTGGAAGTATCAGAGGATGAGATCAGACACAAACGTATTTCTCTTGGTATGGAAGAAGCTTGGGAAGGGGTTCACGTAAGCGGAACTAAGGATAGTGCTTATTATTATTCTACCTATAATGCAGAAGATAAAAATCCGATCAACAGTGATAAACCTAAGGTAATGATTTTAGGTGGCGGCCCTAATCGTATTGGCCAAGGCATTGAGTTTGACTACTGCTGTGTTCATGCCTCCTTAGCCTTAAAAGAATTAGGTTTTGAAACCATTATTGTAAACTGTAATCCGGAGACTGTATCCACAGACTACGATACCTCCGATAAATTATATTTTGAACCTCTTACTTTAGAAGATGTTCTCAGCATTTATCACAAAGAAAAGCCCCTTGGTGTTATTGCCCAGTTTGGCGGGCAAACTCCCCTTAACCTGGCTGCACAACTGGAAGCTAATGGCGTAAAAATTCTGGGAACCTCACCTTCTGTTATTGACTTAGCTGAAGACCGTGATTTATTCCGGGCCATGATGGAAAAACTGGAAATTCCTATGCCGGAATCAGGAATGGCGGTAAACATTGAGGAAGCTCTTTCTATCGCTAAAGAAATCGGTTATCCCGTAATGGTTCGTCCTTCCTACGTTCTTGGTGGACGGGGTATGGAAGTAGTATATGATGACGAAAGTCTTACTGCCTATATGGCTGCTGCCGTAGGGGTAACTCCTGACAGACCTATCCTCATTGACCGCTTCTTAAATCATGCTATGGAATGTGAAGCAGATGCCATCAGTGATGGTACTCACGCCTTTGTTCCTGCAGTAATGGAGCATATTGAGCTGGCCGGTGTTCATTCCGGAGATTCCGCCTGTATCCTTCCTTCCGTTCATATTTCCCAGGAAAATGTGGCTACCATTAAAGAATATACTAAGAAAATTGCAGAAGAAATGCACGTTAAAGGTCTTATGAATATGCAGTATGCTATCCAGGATGGCAAGGTTTACGTATTAGAAGCTAATCCTCGAGCTTCCCGTACCGTGCCTTTGGTATCCAAGGTATGCAATATTCGTATGGTACCTTTAGCCACTGATATTATTACCTCTGAATTAACCGGAAAACCTTCTCCCATCCCCACCTTGAAGGAACAGGATATTCCTTACTATGGGGTAAAAGAAGCAGTATTTCCTTTCAATATGTTCCAGGAAGTAGATCCTCTTTTAGGACCGGAGATGCGTTCTACCGGAGAAGTCTTAGGATTATCTCCTTCCTACGGAGAAGCCTTCTACAAAGCACAGGAAGCTGCAGGAAGCAAACTTCCTAAAGGCGGAACCGTTCTCTTTTCCGTAAACAGCAGAGATAAGGCAGAGGTTGCCGCTATTGCTAAATCCTTCCATGAGCTTGGCTTTACTATTATTGCCACAGGAAGAACCTGCGATACCATTAATGACATTGGGGTTCCTGCTAAAAAGGTGAAAAAGCTTTACGAAGGACGTCCTTGTATTTTAGACTTCATTAACAACGGAGAAGTAGACTTAATTGTAAATACTCCTGCCGGTAAGGAGAGCGTAAATGATGACAGCTACTTAAGAAAGGCTGCAGTAAAAGCAAAAGTTCCTTATATTACTACTATGGCAGCTGCAAAGGCAGCTGCAGATGGACTTCGTTATATGAGCACCCATCAGGATAGTGAATTAAAATCCATTCAGGAGCTTCATAGCGAAATCAAAGAAAAATAAAATGATAACAATAAAAAGAGTGTGCTGACAATGCAGCACGCTCTTTTTATTGTTTCATCAAATATTCTTCTACGATCTCAATTCCAGCTTTAATGCAGTCATTGCAGGAGCAAATGGGTACTCCTGTATCCAGTCCCTTTAATTTTCGACAAACGGTTTCTCCTGTTTTCTCCCGAAATTTTTCTTCCAGGGATGCGGAAAGCATATAGGTACTTGGCTTAGATTCTGGATTCTCCAAATTACCATCACTATTTTTCAGTCCTGCCAGCATAATGGCTCCTGTGAGGGCTCCGCAAGTCTGGTTGGCTCCTCCCATTCCCAAGCCAAAGCCTTCTGCCATACGAAAAAGCAGCTGTTCTTCCACTCCCACCTCTTCTTTAAAGGCACAGGCTACACATTGGGCACAATTATACTTTTTATCATGCAATTTCATTGCCAATTCTTTTTTACTCATCCTTTGTTTTCTCCTTTTCTATTCTTGTTTTCCCATATTACAAAGCATTTGCTGCAACAATATCACGTCCTCCTTAACAGAAAAACCATCATACTTACTTTTTATAAGTATAATGGTTTTTGCTGTGTTTTACAAAGGGGAATTTACTTATTCCTTCTTGGATACTATGGTTTTTATCCAATCCATAATCATCCTCTACATGACTACCTTTTCACAGAAGATATTTTTCCATATTCAGTTTTTTCTTCTTAATATGTAACTATTCATAGCCAAGCGAATTTATAGGAAACCTGAGATGAATGCTTGCATTCGAGAACAATTTTTCTAATAAATTCATTTAGCATCTTGCCTTACTTCTTTACCAGCCTTTTCATTCTATATCCTAACCCCAGAAAACTTACCATTATAACACCTGCACAAATAGCTAAAACCGTAGCGGTATCAAATATACTTGCAAGCCATCCAATACCGAAAGCTGCCAACGGAGAAAACGCTGTGGTAACCGTTGTAGATATAGAGGAAATACGCGCTAAAAACTCCTGTTTAATTTCTTTGATAAAAAAGATTTGAACACAATTATTCATGATGGCCAAGCTGATTCCTACAAGCAATGAACTTATTAATAAAATAGCTACACGAGTTACCATCGTATATTCTCCCCTATTAATCTTAATAATAAGAGAACAAATTGCGTAAAAAATTCCTATTCCTCCTCCCCCCATAGTCAGTATTGTTAATTCTGAGTATTTTGGGGCGATAAATCGGTAGATAGCCGCTCCTATTATCATTCCTACAGAAATCGTAATACTTATAGCTGAAAGTATTTCAACTTTTCCTTCAAAATAATGGGTTATATAGGATGCCTGCAGCGAGTCAAAAGGTATTACACAAGCATTAATAAGTGCACATATCAAACAAATTAACAATAACTTTTTTTGCTTTTTCAAAAATCTTACTCCATCTAAAGTCATCCTTAAATAATTTTCTTTAGCTCTTTCCAATATTTTTGACTCATTATACCTTATGGTTATAATGATCCCCCCTGATATCAAAAAGGTTATTGCATCTATAAAGATTACTCCATCTGCCCCTAAACATGCAATTAACGATGCTACACTGACAAGTCCTATAAGTTCAAAAGTTTTGGAAATTGTATTATTTGCTGCTATTCCTCTATCATAATCTTCTTTTTCCAATAATATAGGGATAATTGCTACTCCGGCGGGTACTCGGAATGTTTCAATAAAAGAAACAGTCACAGTAAAACAAACCAATATTACGGGATTTGTGACTCCTATTCGATATAGAAAAACGAAAATACCTATTACTGCAAAACGGGAAAAATCTGCAATTACTACTACCTTTTTCTTATTGATATTTTCAACAATACTTCCAACTATTGGCTGGCATAAAATTGTGACAAGTTGATTAACTCCTACAACAATTGCAGACCAGGTTTCACTATTTGTAATTTGATATGTCAACCATGCAAAAGCCACCATATCTATAGAATCACCAAATCTACTAATGGAATTTGCAAACATCAATTTAAAAAACGAATTATTTTTTCTATAGAACTGCTCTGAATCTTTCAACCTCATAATCAGGACACTTTTTTGCTTCATAATGTAATTCTCCTAATAATAATTGTAAATCTAATTGTTGCAACACAATACAGATATCATAGTATAAATCAGCCGATTTATTTTGGTTTATCTCCAAAGCGTTTTAAGAAGGTAACTTTTTGTATATCGGTCAAATGATGTAAGGAATAGGTGGCAATAATTGCATCATATTTTCGTTGGCACAAGGGTTCTACCAGTCCTTTTGAAAAATCCCCTTTCAGCAGGGTAGCCTTTGGCATTTGTTCCTGTGCCAGCGCTACCATTCTTTCCGAAAAATCCTGCCCATAAATTAAAGCCTTTGTTATCTAACATAGTATTCTCCTATCAAATATTAATTACCTCATCAAACCGTTCCAGGTATTCCGGACGTCTGTCATGGGTAATCACAATACGAGTATAATCTTTCAAAGAAAATATCAGGTTATTTATGGAATCCCTTGTCCCCGGATCAAGTGCTGTTGTGGGTTCATCAAGAAGTAATACCCCGGGCTTTCTAAGAAGTGCTCGTGCCAGTAGGATTCTTTGCTTTTCGCCACCGGATATCTCCGTACCGGAATCTCCCACCTTCCCTCTGTTTCCATCCACAAGATGTTCTAATTTTACCTTTTTTATTATCTCCTGAACTTCCTTTTTGGCATAATCACCACACATGGTAATATTATTTTCTATTGTTTCATTAAACAAATATCCATTCTGTGGAACATAACCAACTAAATGATAAATATCTTCTGCCGCCAGGCTGCCAATATCCTGCCCACCAATCTTAATTTCTCCTCTAAATTTTGAATGAAGTTTTAGCAGACATTTAAAAATCGTTGTTTTTCCTCTTCCACTATCCCCTGTTATTGCATAAATTTTGCCTTCCGTAAACTGCCGGGAAAAATTATGAACAATAGGACTTCCTTCTTCATACCATACCTCCACATTTTTATAAGCTATTTCTCCCGAAGGCTTGGAACTCTTATGGGATACAGGTGTCTGCTCTTCCTCCAGCTCTGATAGAAGCTTCTCCATCATTGGTTTTGCACCTTGTCTTTTGGCTGATATCTCTGCAATCCTATTGATAGGGCCAAATACGGAATTTAACAGCTGTACCGCAGCAATCAGTGCCCCAACACTCATGTCTCCATAAATTACCAACGCTCCTCCTACTGCCATACATCCCAGCTGGGAAATGGCACCACAGGCAGAAGAAAGCTCATTCACAAAATTTTGCGCAGTACCGGCTCTTTTCTTATAAAGCTGTTGTTCCTTATTTGCCTCTGTGAATCTTTTCATAAAGGAAGAAACTGACAGATTTTCAACAATTTCAGCCATTCCCTGAATCTGTTCCTTCAGCTCAAAGGTAAAGCTCTCATTTTTCTTAGAAACCAATTTGCTTCGTTTCGTAAGCATTGTTGAAAACAACTGAGGAATCATTAGGGGAATGAGAAAAAGGAGGGCAAAGCTAAGGGTTGCTTTCCAACTGATAAATAATAATGCCCCTAAAGAAAAAATAAATTGCATCACACAGAATATGAAAACAGGACGATATAAAAAATAGTTTTCTTCTATTATATCCACATCATTTGATAATAAATTTATATAGTAAGAGTTTGGCTTCTCGGAATATGCCTCTAAACCTCTATTATATAAGGATTTCATAACGCGATTCTTGATGGAAATAATATTCTTCATTACGTAAGTCCGACGAAGCTTGATGGCGATCCAATAAAATAACAGACTGATTAAAATAATACCTATGTTTATAAAAACATGTCGGATAAGTCCTCTCAAGTTCCCATTGATTGCATCATCCACAACATTCCCCAAAATCAAAGCAAATATTGTCTCCAGTAGTGCACATATTGCATATGCTGCTGCAGAAAAAAATAATAATCCCGGTGATTTATTTTTTGTTTTTTTCATTCGTATAACCTTCCTTTTCATCATTTTTTCGTGACTTTTCATAATTACTTACATAGCTTAATTTCTCCAGATCTTTCGAAATAGTCTCAAACTTAATCATGGCATTTGATACACTATTTGACTGATGACTTACTGTGGTCTGCATAGTCGTTGTATATTCTACCGCCTTATTCATTTGTAATACTAAATCCTTAATGATAGT
>JAFXGR010000076.1 GCA_017520155.1 Lachnospiraceae bacterium | reverse complement strand
GTTTACTTTGCAGCACTCAATATCATTATTAGTATCGTAACAATGACTACGGAAATTAAAGTAAATTTTACAATGTTCCAGATGTGCTGGTTTCTTAGTGTCTTTTCTGAAAGCTGATAATTGATTCGTGACAGTTGTTCTGCTATTACATTTTCATCACGTACACTATCTTCACTTTCAATGGCATCTCCTAAAAGTACACTTACCTGAGTTTCTAATATTTCTGATAGCTTGATTAAAAGTTGAGCATCTGGTACAGAAAGACCTTTTTCCCATTTGGATATTGTTTGACGAACAACATTCAACTTTACGGCAAGTTCTTCTTGGGAGAAGCCTTTTTTCTTACGCAAATTTTTGAGATTTTCATTAAACATGATATATTCGCCTCCTTCATTGCAAATTATAGTATTATTATAGCCGTTGCAGCAAGCAACGTAAATTTACATTTTTGTTTTGAAGCAGGTAAAATCGTATTTTGCTTACGACATAGCTAAAAAAAGTGTAGCTAGTGGCAGCCAACGCATGGATGCAAAACGCCCAGTAAATTATTCCGGTCACTCTAGACAGACGGAAGCACCTGCAGCATAAGGATACTCATTTTTAACTTTGCTTCCACTTCCTCCTATGCTTTTCTCCAAATCACTCTAAGAACCACTTTTTTTCCCTATGCATCTTTAAAAAAGGGCAAAAACCAGCCTATTTTTTGGTCTGATTTTTGCCCGCGAAACACACATCTTGTTTTCAATTTCTGCTTCTTATCTTTTCCTACACGAATGAATTCTTATTAACTATATCTTTATTTTCTTTCCAATGCAACAATACATTCACAATGTTCTGTATGACAGAACATATCACACCCTCTCATTCGTTTCACTTGATAACCATTCTTCGTTAAATACTTCAAATCTCTGGCTAAAGTCTCAGGATTACAGGAAACGTACACCACTTTATTAGGTCTTAATCTTACCACGGAATTTAAGAAAGCTTCATCACTGCCGGCTCGGGGAGGATCCATAAGGACCACATCAATATTCTCCTGTTGTTCTGCCAGCTGTATCATAAACTGTCCCGCATCCTTATGATAAAATTCTATATTTTTTACTCCATTGATTTTGGCATTTGTTACTGCATCTTTTACTGCATCTTTATTTAATTCCACTCCAATTACGCGCTTTGCATTATCTGCTGCAATAATTCCAATGGTTCCTGTTCCGCAGTAAGCATCCAGTACTGTTTCTTTTCCCGTAAGATCTGCAAATTCTAATGCAGTACCATAAAGCTTCTCCGTCTGAATGGGATTTACCTGATAAAAGGATTTGGGAGAGATTTTAAATCGCTTTCCGCATAAAATATCTTCAATGTATCCTTTTCCATAAATTACCTGTTCCTTTTCCCCTAATACCATGCTGGTGGCTCTGTCATTTACATTGAGCACCACCGTAGTAATCTCAGGATGCTCTTTTCTTAAGGCCTTCACAAAGTTATTTTTGGAAGGAAGGATAGGAGAAGCTAAGACTAAAACCACCATAATCTGTCCCGTTTCTTTGCCTGTTCTGATTAGCACATGACGAAGTAATCCGTATCCGCTGTCTTCGTCATAAGTTTTTATTTTAAAAGATCTTAAGAGACTTTTAATGGTGCGAATAATTTCCGTTGCCTTTTCATTTTCCAAAAAGCAATGCTCTACATCCACCACTCGGTGAGATTTTGCTTCATAAACACCGGCTACGGGACGTTTTCTTCCGTCTATACCAAATACCGCATGAACCTTATTTCTATAGTGATCCGGATTTTCCATTCCCATAATGGGTTCTATTTTCCCAAATTCTCCTAAGAGTTTTTTCAGCGTCTTCTCTTTTTCCTTAAGCTGTTTTTCATAAGGAACATCAATCAGCTGGCAGCCTCCGCATTTTCTGCTGTAGGGACAGCGTGAGGATTTCTTTTGCTTTTCTTCTTTCTTTTTTGGGTTCTGAGAATCCTGTTTATTATTATAGGTACTTTTTTTTCTTTCTTTTCCTTTTTCCCTTGTTTCCATGTTCTTCTCCATTTTAGTATTCCTGCTTTTTAAGTTATTTCCTGCTGCTTATTTGATCTTGTAAAGCTATCCCTACTTTTCATCATAGGTATCCAAAAAGTGATGCTTTACTCCATCCTTCTTATAGGCAATAAGTGTATCCAGATTTACATTTTCCACACTTTTAAAAATATGCTTCTCTACTTCCGGATTATAGGCTTTCATACTTGCAATTAATTCTTTTACCTCGATTCTTTTGGATTTATTTTCCTGACTGTTGCAGGTGGTACAGGTATCCGTAAATTTGCAGGCGCACTGAATAAAATGAAGATCGTTGTAATCTCTCCATTTTTTAATATCCTCTTCTCTCACCAAATAGAGAGGTCGAATCAGCTCCATTCCTTCAAAATTTGTACTGTGAAGTTTTGGCATCATGGTCTGAATCTGAGCACCGTAAAGCATTCCCATTAAAATAGTTTCAATTACGTCATCATAATGATGTCCCAAAGCAATTTTATT
Organism: Lachnospiraceae bacterium; assembly: GCA_017520155.1. Classification (GTDB taxonomy): domain Bacteria; phylum Bacillota; class Clostridia; order Lachnospirales; family Lachnospiraceae; genus SFDP01. The sequence continues at coordinate 27,750 of JAFXGR010000076.1, read as the reverse complement.
ACAGCCCATTTCCTTGGCAAAACTATAAAGATGTCCTCTTCTCATTCTGGCACAAAGATAACAGGGAGACTTCTCAATATGGTATACAGAATCAAAAATATTGGAGTCAAACACCTGCGCGGGAATCTTTAATCTTCTTGTATTCTCATTGATTACCATTCGATTGGCCGCACTGTAACCGGGATCCATTACCAAATATTTTACTTCAAAGGGTACTTCACTGATTTTTTGCAGCTGCTGAAACAGCTTTGCCATCAACATGGAATCCTTCCCTCCGGAGATACATACAGCAATACAATCTCCCTCTTTTACCAGCTCATAAGTTTTCACTGCCTTGGTAAAGGGACTCCATATGGTTTTGCGGAATTTTTTTTGAAGGCTTCTCTCTACCTTTTCCGATATTTCTTCATTTTCCTGATGCATTACCGTATCCATCAGCCAAGTAATGTATCCTCCTGCAAGGCTTACTGCATCGTATCCTCTTTTTCTTAACTCCATGGCTGTCTTTTCACTGGCACAGCCCTTATGGCAGCAAATAACATATTTTTTTCCCTTATCCTCCGGAGGATTTTCCAATAATTCTTTTTCTGAAATTGCTTTACTATCCGGCATTTTTCCGTAGGATAATTCAGACTCACTGCGGATATCAATAATTTCATAAGTTCCTTTTTCTAATTCTTTTACTTCCTTTAATGTAATTTCCAATGTTTTACCTGTCTTTCTATTTTTACAACACAATTAGTTAACCATAAAAACACTCCTACAAAACAAACGATTTTGTAGGAGTCTTTCTATGTAGCATTATATACTATTGTAATTATTGAAGCAATTACTAATTATCCTTCTTTTCACCCATTTTTCCCATAATCATTACGAAAACCATAATGATAATGATTGCAACAAAGATACCAAGCATCCCCTTCCACATCATTTCCAGGGCCTGAAAAACTGTTTCGTTCATATTTTCTCCTCCTTATAAGAACTGGGATACCAGATTAATGATCAATCCTCCCGCTACTACAGATGCAATCTGACCGGATACATTTGCACCTGCCGCATGCATAATTAAAATATTCGTAGGATCTTCTTCCAAGGCCAGCTTTTGTACAACTCTGGAAGACATAGGGAAAGCAGAAATTCCCGCTCCACCAATCATAGGATTGATTTTTTTCTTGGTAAATAAGTTCATAAATTTTGCCAGCATTACACCGCCAATAGTATCCATAACGAAAGCAAATAAACCGATTACCATAATCATTAAGGTTTCAATTCTTACAAAATCTTCTGCTCTCATACTGAAGGAAATTGTGATTCCCAGTAAAAGAGTAATTAAATTAGCCAGCTGATTCTGTGCAGTTTCAGACATAGTTCCCAGAACACCGCATTCACGAATCAGGTTACCAAACATCAAAAATCCAACCAATGCCACAGATTGAGGTGCCACAAGACCTACAATAATGGTTACTGCAATAGGGAAAATAATACACATGGTTTTGGATACGGAATCCGGTTTATATTCCATGTGAATACATCTTTCTTTTTTGGTGGTAACCAGTTTAATGGCAAAAGGCTGTACTATAGGTACCAAAGCCATATAGGAATAAGCCGCTACTGCAATAGCTCCCACATATTCTGATTTTAATACCTGAGATACTAAAATGGCCGTAGGACCGTCTGCCGCTCCGATAGTACCAATGGCAGCTGCATCACGAATAGGGAAGCCTAAAAATGCGGCCAGTAAAATTGCAGCAAAAATACCAAACTGTGCTCCCGCACCAAATAAAAACATGGATGGTTTGGAAAGTAAGGGGCCAAAGTCAATCATTGCTCCTATTCCGATAAATAATAAAATCGGCATTGCTTCAGATGCTTCAATTCCCACATTAAACAACCATTCAATAATTCCATGAGCTTCAATTCCCCCCACCATCTGGTTTAATACACCGGATAAAGGCAGATTTACAAGAATTGCTCCAAATCCCATGGGTAATAATAAGGATGGCTCATATTCCTTTTTAATAGCCAGCCAAATTAAAATAATTCCAACGGCAAACATGACAAGAGACTTCCAGCCCCCACCACTAAAATCACATAGGGCTAACACACCCTGCAATAAATAATCCATGTTTCTCCTCCTTATGTTCTTACATATTTATAATAGATTATCATTCCACAGAATAAAATATAACAAAATCTTCTAAAAGGAAATATCTAATTTACATTTTTTTTATTTTTTGTCATTTCTTTACCATGACCCTCCTATTTCGGGTCAGCATCTAAGAGAAGTGCACTGATTTTATTCCTTCTATTTTTTGTCTGCAAACTTCTGATTAAAACTATCTAAGGCCAAAGCAGCAATAATTCCTGCTCCAAGACATAGGATATTAATTAAGAAGCTTTCTATGGAAGATGTAAAACTTCCAAAGGGGATAATCATAATGGTGGCAGCAATAACTACACCTACAATAGCATGAAAGGCCACACTGTAATGGTGTTCAAATAAGGAATTAACTGCTTTAGCAAATAAAATCACTGTAATTAAGGCTCCTATTCCTCCGGGAATTAAAACAGCTAAATCAAAATGTCCTATTCCGGCTACAAAAGGTTCATATAAGCCAAGGGGCATCAGCAGTGTGGAAAAACTCATTCCCGGCGCAATTACACTGAGAGCAAGACAAAATCCACAAAATAAATACCAAATAAAATTAGGGGTAATGTTTACGGAAAATACCTTAAGACTGATTAACAAAGAAAAAATAAAAATCATGGCAATCACCAGGGAAATCCAGGATTTTTTATCTCTGCCCTGTTGCTTTGCCTCCCGAAAAAGAGAGGGCATCATTCCCGTAATTAAACCAATAAATACGCATATACTTGGGGCAGGATATTTTTCCAATAAAAGGGATAACACATTGGCCACTCCCAAAAATCCCAGTACTCCTCCTATTCCAAAGGGAATTAAAAGGGGAAGATGGGTTTTCATTTTTCCAAAGGGATCTGCCAAAAATTCCATAATGGTTTTATATACTCCAAAAACTACACAAAGAACTCCTCCGGAAATTCCCGGAAGAACAGCTCCTAAGCCCACAAGAGCCCCTTGAAAAATCTGCAGTCCCAGCTTAAAGAGTAAAAAATTATTTTTTTCTTTCATTCATATTCTCCTATTTATTACTATATTATATCTATGTTTCCTCAGTCGATATAATTACAAGCTTTTAAAGTATACCCACTCTTTTTTCTCTTGTCAAAGGATTAATAGAAAAAAGTCGCCGGTGCTGATTTCCGACGACTTTTTTTGACATTTCACAATTAGACTTTTCGGGCATTTATTCCAGTATCATTAATAATTCTCCTGCCTTTACCGATTGACCATTATTAATCAACACTTCTTTAATTTCACCGGACATAGGGGCTGTAATGCTGGTTTCCATTTTCATAGCTTCAATAATTGCCAACACTTGATTTTCCTTCACCACATCTCCTGCTTTTACTAAAACCTTACTTACACTTCCGGGAATAGAGGTTCCAATTTCTCCCGGAACAGATTTATCTGCCAATCTGGTTAATGCAAGGGTTTCACTCATGGTATGATCGCGAACTTTAATGTCTCTTCGAATACCATTTAATTCGAAGCTTACCGTACGCATACCTTCCTCATCCAAGTCTCCCAGACCAAGGTATTTAATTACCAAAGTCTTACCATCCTGAATATTTACTTTGTTGGTTTCCCCTACTGCCAGACCATGGAAAAATACATGACTTCCCAGCCTTGTAATATAACCGTATTCTTCTCTCTTTTTAAAGAAATCTTCTACCACCTTAGGATAGAAAAGGTAGCTTAAAACATCCCGATCTGTAGGCTCTTTTTTAAACTGTCTCAGGTGCTCCCTTGCTGCTTCAAAATCAGCGTCGGGAAGCAGTTCTCCCGGTCTGCAGGTAATGGGTTCTTTTCCTTTTAGTACTATTTTTTGTAAGTCTTCCGGGAAGCCCCAGGCAGGCTGTCCCATCATTCCCTGGAAGTAGCTTACTACAGAGTCCGGGAAGGCAAGATTTTTTCCCTTCTCTACGATATTTTCCGGTGTAAGATCGTTTTGAACCATAAAGATGGCAAGGTCACCCACCATTTTGGATGAGGGAGTTACTTTTACAATATCTCCCAGCATTTTATTTACCGTACAAAACATTTCTCTTACTTCATCAAATCGGTGACCCAATCCCAGGCTGACTACCTGGGGACGAAGATTGGAATATTGTCCTCCGGGAATTTCATAACGGTAAATTTCAGTTAAAGGTGCCTTCAAATCAGATTCAAATACATCGTATCGCTTTCTTACATCTTCCCAGTAATCACTTAACTGTTCCAGCTTCTTGATCTCAAAGCCGGGATCTCTTTCACTGCCTGCCAAAGCAGTCTGAATGGAGTTAATGGAAGGCTGACTTGTCATAGAAGACATGCTGGAAACAGCACAGTCAACAATATCCACTCCTTCTTCTGCTGCCATCAGGTAGGCTGCCACCTGGTTGCCACTGGTATCGTGGCTGTGCAGATGGATGGGACAATCTATTTCATCTTTTAAAGCTCTTACCAGCTTTTTGGCTGCGTAAGGTTTTAAAAGTCCTGACATATCTTTAATGGCAATAATATGTGCTCCCCGTTTTTGAAGCTCTTTTGCCATATTTACATAATACTGCAGTGTATATTTGTCCTTCTTTGGATCTAAAATATCTCCTGTGTAACAAATGGCTGCTTCTACAATTTTATTACATGCTGCAGCTTCTTCCATGGCAACTTCCATGCCGGGAATCCAGTTTAGGGAATCGAAAATACGGAATACATCAATTCCTCCTGCTGCAGCTTCACGAATAAACTTTTTAATCACATTATCGGGATAGTTGGCATATCCCACACCGTTAGCCCCACGAAGAAGCATCTGGAAAGGAATATTGGGAATATTTTTTCTCAACCAATCCAGTCTTTCCCAAGGATCCTCATGGAGGAATCGGTATGCCACATCAAAGGTTGCCCCTCCCCACATTTCCAAAGAGAAACAAGGATCCAAAATCTGGGCCATGGCTTCACTTCCCTTTACCATATCTCTGGTACGTACTCTGGTGGCTAACAGGGACTGATGGGCATCGCGCATGGTGGTATCGGTAATTAACAGCTTCTTTTGCTCCAATACCCATTTTTTTACTGCCTCCGGCCCCTTTTGATCCAACAGCTGCTTTAAGCCCGGCTTAGGCTCTTTATTTTCCAAAGGAACAAATCTTGGAGTATCATACATCTTTGCCCCAGCTGTGGGATCATTTACCACAATATTTCCAATATATTTTAAAATCTTATTTGCTCTGTCCTTAGAATCATCCAATTGGAATAATTCCGGTGTTTCGTCAATGAACTTGGTATGACATTTTCCCTGAATAAAGGTTTCATTCTGTAAAATTTTCCCTAAAAAGGCGATGTTGGTCTTTACTCCGCGAACACGCATTTCCGTTAATGCTCTTCTTGCTTTTAATACTACACCTTCAAAGGTAGAATCGTAGGTGGTAATTTTGACCAATAAACTGTCATAATAAGGGGAAATAACTGCTCCCGTATAAACATTTCCTCCATCCAGACGGATTCCGTATCCTCCTCCGCTTCGATAGGCGGTAATTTTTCCCGTATCCGGTGCAAAATTATTTTCCGGATCCTCTGTGGTTACCCTGCACTGAAGTGCAAATCCTCTTGTGGTTACATCCTCCTGGCTGTTAATTCCAATTAAAGGATGACTTAAGGGCTCACCCTGGGCAATTAAAATCTGAGCTCTTACCAGGTCAATTCCTGTTGCCACCTCTGTTACCGTATGTTCTACCTGAATTCTTGGATTCATTTCAATAAAATAGTGATTATTATCCTTATCTACCAAAAATTCAACGGTACCGGCACTGACATAACCTACTTCCCTGGCAATCTTTACCGCTTCTTCTCTCAGCTTTTCCAGCACATTTTCCGGTACGGAGAAGGCCGGCGTATATTCAATTACTTTTTGGTAACGTCTTTGCAAAGAACAGTCTCTTTCATATAAATGTACTACATTTCCATGACTGTCTGCTAAAATCTGAACCTCAATATGCTTTGGCTCAACTAAGAATTTTTCCATAAAAATGGCCGGATTTCCAAAGGATTTTCTGGCCTCTTCCGTTACCAATGCAAAGGCCTGTTCTACCTCCTTGTCATTGTAGCAGGCACGCATACCTCTTCCCCCACCTCCGGCTGCTGCCTTTAAAATAACGGGATATCCATAGCTGTTTGCTCTTGCAATGGCATCTTCAGAATCCTTTAAGGGTTCTGTACTTCCGGGAATGGTGGGTACCTGACAGCGTTCCGCCAATTCTTTAGCACTTAATTTATCCCCCATTCTGCCTAAAACTTCAGAAGGCGGTCCAATAAAGATAATTCCGTTCTTTTCACAAGCTTTGGCAAACTCTTCATTTTCCGATAAAAAACCGTAGCCCGGATGAATAGCATCTGCTCCCCTCTTTTTTGCCAAGGCCACAATTTCATCAATGGCAAGATAAGCGCCTAAAGGAGAAAGTGCTTCCCCTACAATATAAGATTCATCCGCCTTTGTACGAAATCCCCCTAAAATATCCTCTTTAGAATAAATGGCCACCGTATTCAGATCAAGATCATGACAGGCTCTCAAAATTCTTACTGCAATCTCACCACGATTAGCTACCAATACTTTTTTAATTTTTTTCCTTTCTTTCCCCATATACTACCTCCATACTTTACTTAAAAAATCCCCCTCTATAAAAAAACACCAACTTCTTCCCATGTCTTGGATATTTTTTGTCCAGTATTTTTTTGTAGGTCTAGTATAGTTAATTTTTAAAATAATCACAATAGTTTTTTCTATTTTCTATAGAATCATAGAATTTTCCCCATATATTTTAGCTATATTTTACAACATACTAATTACCCCTCTCTAATATGTGTTAGTTTAATCTATCTAATTTTTAACTCCTGTTTTTATTATTTTTTAACAAATTGGATATTTTTTATCCAAAATATATTGACTTATGTTTTTCTCTCGGTTATATTCACTTCATAAAATTTGTCAAATTTTCAATTCTTTATTTATTATCCATGGTTAATTTTACTAATATGAGTACCGGTGTAATCAGAAACACTGGTGTAATACAAATCATCACAATTTAATATTTTTATTAATTTACATTTTAGGAGGAAATTTAAAATGGGACTTAATGTAGTAAATCCTGAAGCAATTGGTGTATTTGGCCTTTTTGCTACTGTTATTTGTTTTGGTCTTGAAATGCTTGGTGTAGGAGTAAAAGGAGCAGAACACGAAAAACTGACAAAATCTTTAGGTTATGTTGCTATTTACTTTGGTGGTGCCACTCAGATCTTTACTGCAATTTTCATGTATCTGTTCTCTGTAGCAGGTGACAATAGCGTATTCTTGGGAACTGTATTTGCCTTCTTTGGTCTTTTCTGGGTAATGGTTGGTACCTTCTTCTTAAAGGGAGGAGATAAAAAAGTATTTGCCCACTTTTTTGCCTCTGCTCTTGTTTTAACCCTTACCTTTACCTATATGGCCTTCAAAAGAGAACTTGTATGGCCTTTAGGTGTTGACTTAGTAGTGATTGATTTATTATTACTTACTTTAGTACCTGCATGGTACACCAATAATCCTAAGCTTACAAAATTAGCCGGATTATTAAATATTATCATCGGTGCCATCTCCATCTTATTACTCTTCCCTGCTCTTGGAGTATAAGAGAGTAAGAATTAAGCCCTACAAAAAATGGTTCAAAGTCAAAATCGACTTTGAACCATTTTTATTTACTCCTGTTTCTCTCCGTACTTCTTCTTTAATACAACGATTCCTCCACATACAATTACCAATAATGTTGCCATGCCAATGGCAGCAGAAATTATATCCTTTTTTTCTTCCCCCTCTTTACTGGGCGGCAAAGGAACTGCACAGGAGATTATAGGAGATACTCTTCCCCCCGCCTGCACCTCAATAGGTGTTATCATTCCGAAAAAAAGACTAAGTCCAATTATCCCCATTATTCCAATGATTTTATTTTTTACTTTCTTCATTTGTTTTCCTTCCCTTCTCTTTTCTTCCATTTTCTCCACCCATAAAGAATAACGATAAGTTTGAAATAAACTCAATACTATTACTGTACTTTATCTTTTTCACTTATTCTCTCAATCCCCCACGAATTAGTCTATGGTAATTTTAATTATATATATCTATCTCATTATCTGCAAGAAAAAATATTTTTTTTCAAAAAAGGTATTTACAAATAGTAAAAACAATGATATTATAATCTTCGTCAGTTCGAGGAATTACGAAATGGCAACACAAGATATCGGGATGTGGCTCAGGTGGTAGAGCGCTACTTTAGGGAAGTAGAGGTCGCAAGTTCAAGTCTTGTCATTCCGACTTTTAAAAAGGTTAAATTCTAAAGAATTTAACCTTTTTTATTTTTATCTAATATCTAAGTTACAAACTAAACTTCTTACTTCCTAAGTTCTCTCGCTACCAGCGAACATGCCCTTCTTCTACTTAGTTTACCTCTCTTTAATATTTTACAGTTCTTCGCTGTCTAAAAGGATGGTAAAAGGTCCGTCATTTAACAGTTCTACCTTCATATCCCCGCCAAACTCTCCTCTTTCCACTACATCCACGTGCTTCTTGCACTCTGCAATAATATATTCATAAAGGGCATTGGCCATATCCGGCTTACCTGCCTTGATAAAGCTGGGACGATTTCCTTTTTTACAATCGGCGTATAAGGTAAACTGACTAATTAGCAAAAGCTCTCCGCCTACACTTTTTAAGTCCAGATTGGTTTTCCCATTGTCATCTTCAAAAATACGAAGGCCAATAAGCTTCTTAATCATTTTATCTGCAATCTGCTCATTATCCCGGTCACATATCCCAATGAGCACTACATATCCTTTTCCAATTTTTCCTAATACCTTTCCTTCTACTGTCACAGAGCCATGTTTAACTCTTTGTATCACAAATCTCATGACTTTTTCTCCCTTATAGTTACTCTTGTTTTTGAAAAAATAAGCTTTACAGCTGTTTTAAAATCTGCAGTACACCGTCATTTTCACTGGTATCTGCTACATACTTACAGACATTCTTTACTTCCTCTCTGGCATTTCCAATGGCTACACTGTTGGAAATAGAGGTCAGCATCCCAAGATCGTTCATATTATCTCCAATGGCTATGACTTCTTCATCTTTTAAGCCATACATCTCCATCAGTTCCTTTAAGGCAACACCTTTATCTATATTTTTTTGGAGAATATTAAACCAATACTTTCCTCCCGGTAAGGCTGCAATTTTTTCATGGCTGTTCCATTTTTCAATAAAAGCTTTTCCTACCGCTTCTTCTGCATCCTCAGGATCAAAAAAGCCAAGACTCATCACTCCTGCCTGTTCCGGAAGATCCTCGGGCATATTCTCCAGTTCTTTAATATTAAGTTTAAAATCTTCTCTTAACAGTCTGCAGAATTCTTTATTTGGTCCATAGGCATAACTTCCGGTAAGGGAAGAAATATAAGTTACTGTCTTTAACTCATCCTTTAAATCACGGATAATTTCTTTTACCAGTTCTGTTTCCAAAGAATGGGCTTTAATAATTTCTCCTTTTTCTCTCAGTACAGCCCCATTGTCATTAATAAAAATAATATCCTCCAAAATAGGTGCAAATAAGGGAGAGGCAGCCTCATAGGAGCGGCCGGATACTACGGCAAACATAATTCCCTTTTCCTTCAGTCTCTTAATTTCTCCATAATATTCAGGATTTAATCCTCCCTTTCCCTCATCTACCAAAGTTCCGTCTACATCAGAACAAACAAGTTTTATTTTACTTAACATTTCCTTTTCCATCATTATTCTCCCTCTTTTTTCTCTCCCTTGATAAAGTTTCTTTATTTGATCAACCGTTAGACTTTAACCGATAATCTTTTTCTTCCCCATTAAAGGGTTGCCTTTATTGTATTATTTCCAACTCTTCCAGAATTTGCTCTGCAACATAATGGTATTTTCCCATTTTGCCTTGGGCCTCTTCCATCATCTGCCTCTTTTCTTCTGCCTTTACTTTTTCTCCATTTTCCTCATAGGCTTTATAATACAAGGCTGCCTCATAATAATCTGCTACAGCAAAATATTCTTCCAGCTTTGAAAGATCCTTATCTGTTATCCTCATTTCATTACTGATTTCCCATAAATGGGAATACTCTTTGTCCTGAATAGCATATAGAAAATCTTTTTCTCTTCTATCATACATGGAGTGATAATCTCTAACCTCCATTAAAAAGGCGCAGATTCCCCAAATGAGAGAAAAACAAAGACCTACCATTACTATATTAAATACCATATTTTTAATCTTCATAAATCTTCATACCTCTCTCTATTGTTACCTGTCTTTCTCCTCTGCTCATTATATGTAATTCTTCTGCTTCTTCCAGAGAAATATCAGAATAAGTTACCAGAATCATAACGATGTCTTTCCTTAAATTCTCTAAAAGTTCTCCGTGCCCTCCCTCAAAACACCGGGGATCGGAATACTCCTTTTGTTCCATGGCATCATAAATACTTTCTAAAGAGGAAGAAAGCATAGCCACAGTATCTGCTGTATTTGTGTAGGAATCCCCATGAATTAAGTCCATCAAAAGGTTAAGCATAAACTCATACTGACTGCAGGCGTAAACTACCTGGGAAAAATCCTCTAATTCATCCAGATAATGCAATTCGTAGTAATCGTAATATGCAGCCAACAGTCCGTACCGGTTCTCATGTTCATACTCTTCCAGCTGCATTCTATGTTGATTTATATAGGGACGTTCTCTCATCACTTTAAGATCACCAATAATACTCCAGGAGTTTGCCCCTAAAATCCATACCAGTAAATTCAGTGCTGTTAAAACAGCAATTAAGGTGATTCTTACGGAATTACCGGCTATTTTTTTATGCTCTCTTATTACCTGATCTTTTGTTTCTTCATAATCTTTTTTTAGGTGAAACATTTGTCTGCGATGAAGCTTATACTCTGTATTTTCCGTGCCGCAATAAGGACAAAAGTTATTTTCTATTTTTATATTTGCACCACACTGTCTGCATTTCATTCCTTTATTTCTCCGCCTGCCTTTTATAAATTTTCTCTCCCAACCTTTTACAAAGGTCAAAGGTTAAGTATCCTTTTTCTGAAATCTCCTGTTCAAGCTCACTCTGTTCTTCTTCTGTCAATCCCAGACTCTTTTCTGCGATCTCTTTTACTTCCTCTTTCCATCGTAAAAGCTGCTGTGTTTCTTCTTCCTCCCATTGCTCATAGGAAAACCATTCCTCAAAATATATAAGCCGAGACGCATCATAAATCATGGTTGCATAATAATCCTTGGTCAACTCATCCCCTTTTAAGGCTTTTTCCTTTCCCCGGATACAATTTCCGTAACTTTCATACAGACTTAAGAAAGAATATTTTTCCCAACGATAGAAGCATTCCCCTTTCTTTCCGTACTGTTCTTCCATATGCTTTAAAATTCCGCTATAATCTTTTTTTTCATACAACTCATCCAAAATAGGAAAATTTTCCCTTTCCCATGCTATTTCCTGTTCTATTTCCTTGCCGTCTTGTCCAAAAACTCCCATAAATAACCATGTTAATGATAATAATCCTAAAATACAGATTCCCAAAATCAGTAAAATACTTATGGTTTTACTCATTTCTTTTTTTACCGTTTTTTCATAAACCGTCTTTGTTTCCTCTGTTATTTCAGACAGATCCTTGGAGATATCCTCCATCTTGGAAAAGTATTCTTTTTCTGCCTCCTTACGATTCATATAACCGCAGTAAGGGCAGTAGGAATGACTATCTTCCATCTTTCCGCCACAATTTTTACATATGATCATTGATTCACTCTCTTCTTTCCCTCTACCTTTATTTTCTATCCTTTATTATACATAGGGCCTATAAAATAGCAAATATTTTCTCCAAAAAACCGCCTTGACCAAAGGTCAAAGCGGTTTTTATCCTTCCTGTTTTTAATTTAAATCAAACTTTTGTACCAGCTCATTTAAGGTAACAGCCTGTGCTGCCAGTTCCTCACTGGTAGCTGAGGTTTCCTCTGCCATGGCTGAATTATCCTGAATTCCCTGGGAGATCTTTTCAATTCCTTCTCGAATCTGCATCATATTTCTCTTCTGTACCTTGGCATTTTCTGCTGTTCTTTGAATCATCACATTGGTATCTTCCACACCACGTACTGCATCCTTCAATGAATCCAATACCTGTTTTGCCAATTCATTTCCTTTTTCTATTTCTTCAATAGATACTCCAATTAACTCTCTTGTGGTATTTACCGCATTTCCGCTTTCATTGGCCAGCTTTCCGATTTCTCCTGCAACAACAGCAAAGCCTCTTCCTGCCTCTCCTGCTCTTGCTGCCTCAATGGAAGCATTTAAGGATAATAAATTGGTCTGCTCAGCAATATCCTCTATGGCAGTAATAATTCCCACTACCTGCTGTGATGTACGGTATATATTGTCCATAGCTTCCATCATTTGGGTCATCAGCTGTTCATTTGCTTCCATTCTTCTGGTGATTTCTTCCGTTTGTTTAGCGGAAGCTTCTGCATCCTCTTCATTTTCTTCCACTTGACTCATTACTTCTGATGCAGTACTGATCAATTCTTCTACAGAAAAGCTCTGAGCTTCTGCTCCTTCTGCCAAGCCTGCTGCTGCCGTAGCCAAATCATCAGAACCTGTGGACACTTGACTGGATGTTTCAATAATATTATGCATTACTTCTGTCATGGAAGCGGAAATATGAAGCATTGCTTCTTTTACTTTGGCAAACTCTCCGATGTATTCATACTTCAGATTTACTGCCAGCCTTCCTTCTGCCATATCTTTCAGTACTTTTGCAATCTCATCAATGTAGTCCATATAATCTTTCAAACGGGCTACTGTCTTTTCAAAGGAGATTCCCAGCTCTTGAATTTCTCCCTTTGCCTCAATTTCCAGCTTCACATCCATATTCCCGGCTGCCAGCTCATTGGCTGACTCATTAAGGGAAATCAAGGGCATAACTATCTGCTGTGTTGCTCTGATTACTACTGCACGGATAATAAAAATTCCGGTACCAAAAATAATGATAAATAAGCCAATTATGCCATATAAAGTGGCATAATATTCACTGGAGGACAGTGAGGACAGAACCATATAACCGGTTTCTCCCACCTCTACCAAATAGCCTTTTCTGTTTTCATTTTTATCTTTATAGGTAATATTTCCTTCTTTTTGTTCCAATACATTATTTACTACAGACTGAGAAAAGTTTCCGTCAGCAATATTTGTTCCGATAATTTCTTCTGAAGGATGGTAAATAATTGTACCGTCTTCTGCCACTAAAACTACATAGCCATTTTTCCCTAAAACATGTTTTTCCATGGTTCTTTGAATGGTATCTACCATAATATCAAGTCCGGATACTCCCAATACCTTTCCGTCCATCTTATCATATACAGGGGTGGCTACTGTAATTACCAAATTACCGGTGGAAACATCTGCATAAGGAGTGGTAAAAATAGTTTTACCTAAATTTACACATTGATACCATGGTCGGCTGGTAATATCCCATCCCTCCTCCGAAACAAATCCATCACTAATTGCTACCATGCTTGCATCATCATCTGCAATCCATGCCCCTAAAATGTTATCGGGATCAATAGCCTGAGTACTCTGAAGCCCTGATAAAATCCCATGATAACCGGAATGCTTTTTCGTATTGGCACTTTTAAATAAGGTTTTCATGTAAAAACGGACCTCGGGATCAATAGCCTGCTGTTCCACCATTCTCTTAAAAGGACCAAAGTAATTTTCCATTTCATAAGCTGCTGCCGTGGATTCCAGTGCCAGCTCAGTATCATTAGATTCTGTAATAATCCGGAAAACAAATACAATACATAAAAGAGCAATTATCTCAAATATGATAATTACTACTCTTCTGATCTTTGTAAGAATCTGATTGGCAATGCCATCCTTTCGTTTCATTGCCTTTTTCTTTAACTCTTCATATTGATTTTTTTTGCTCATTGTCCTACCTCCAAGAATTCTTTTTACAAGAATCCTTTTCCTCTTTTCTGTCCTTAACTCTTCTTTTCTTTTGTCACTTATTTACAAAAGAAAGCAACTCCGATAGCACCCGGACCTGCGTGGGTTCCTATGCTGCTGCCAATAGGAACAATAGGTAGTTCTTTTGTTTTTTCCTCATAAATATGGCTACTGTCTACAATATATTTCTGCAATAAATCATCACTGAGACCGGAATAGCCTAAAACAAAAGGCTTTTCAAAATCTACTCCTCCGGATAAACTGATCTGTTCCATCAGCTTATTATTTCCGTTTTTAGAGCCTCTTGCCTTTCCTAAAACCTCCACCTGACCATCCACAACTCCTACAACAGGTTTAATATTGAGTACACTTCCGGCAAAGGCTGCGGTACCGGAAACCCGGCCTCCCTTTTTCAAATATTCTAAGGTATCCAAAAGGGCAATTACACGAACCTTATTCTTCTCCTCATTAAGAATCTGGGCAATCTCCTGGGCACTTTTCCCCTGGTCTCTAAGTTCAACAGCTCTCTTAATCAAAATATGTTCACCCAAAGTAACATTTAAGGTATCCACCAGTTCTATTTGATAATCCACCTCTTCATTGGCGATTAATGCACTTTGGTATGTACCGGACAATTTGGACGATACGGTTAAGCATACTGCCGTATTCTTTTCCTCAATTACCTGCTTAAAAGCTTCTTGAAACTCATAAGGAGTAACTTGGCTTGTTGTAGGAAGTTCATCTGTTTCAATTAACCGCTCATAAAATTCATGGGGTTCCATGGTTACTCCGTCTAAATATTCCTTTCCCTCCCATATTGTCTTTAAGGGAAGTACAGTTACTCCCCACTCTTTTGCCTGTTCCAGGGAAATATCACTGGCAGAATCACAAATAATTTTTACACTCATCTTTTCCTCTTTCTTATCTCTCTTATTTTGTTATCTTCTTCTCACGGAATAGTAATGTAGCAAAATTACAATACGTAGCTGGCTGCCCCGTAAATTCCTGCATCATTTCCCAAGGTTGCCAATACAAACTCTTTTTCCCTGCATCCCGGCCATACATATTCTTTATAATACTTTTGTACTACCTTAAGAAGTACTTCTCCTGCTTTGGAAACGCCGCCTCCGATAATAAAAGCCTCCGGATCCACTACTGCTGCCGTTGCTGCCAAGGCATATCCCAAATAATGTCCGAATTTTTCTACTACCTGTTCTGCCAAATCATCTCCTTCTTTATAAGCATCAAATACCGCCTTGGCATCTACATCTTTTCCCCTTAATAAGGAAGGCATATCGTATTTTTCCAATAATTCCAGCGCCATTCTCTTTAGTCCCGGTGCGGAAGCATATTGTTCTGCACAGCCTAAACCGCCGCATCCACAGCTTCTTGTTTCTTCCATATCTACTTTAATATGACCGATTTCTCCTGCTGCCCCCATTGCTCCCAGAATAACCTTTCCTTCCACAATAATTGCTGCACCAACTCCGGTTCCCAAGGTAAGAAAAACTGCGTTAGTGTACTTTGCCGCACTTCCCTTCCACATTTCCCCAAGACCTGCTGTTTTTACATCATTTCCTCCTTTACAGGTCAGTCCTGTAAGCTGACTTAATTCCTTGGCAACTTCCTTATCTCTCCATCCTAGGTTGGCATTCATCTTAATTACTCCCTCTGCCGTAACCGGTCCCGGCACACCAAAGCCAACTCCTGCCACTTCCTCTTTGTTAATTCCTTTTTCTGCCAGCTTTTCTTCAATCTGCTTTGCAATATCCGGCAAAACATGTTCAGAGTGATTTTCTGTTCTTGTGGGAATTTCCCATTTGTCCAACAGTTCTCCCTCTACGGTAAAAAATCCCAGCTTGATAGCTGTTCCCCCTACATCAACACCAAATATATATTTTTTCATCTCAGTCCGTCCTCTTTTCACTATTTGTCTTTTCATCTCTTTTATTATAATGTAAATATAGAAAAAACTCAATCTTTTGAAAGCTTTATTTCTGACATTTATCCTAAATAGTTACTTTTCACACCTTAGCCAGCTAAGGTGCAAAAGTAACTAGCGACACCCATATTTAAAGTCGCTTGCAGCGAGATGGGTGTCGCTTTGGCTTTATTCATACATTCTCCCCACGTCAATCAGTAAGTGATTGTCGTGGGTGTGAAAAGTAACCCTAAATAAACACTTCCTTAATTTTCTTCAGCTGATGCATATAAAAAAGACCAGTCTTTTACTTAAGACGGTCTTTTTTCTTTCTTACCTAAAACATTATTAATCAGTACAATGGGATTTTTTTGTACAGCTGCAGGAATGGGGACATCCTACACAGGCATTTCCTTTCTTTTTTTCCTTCCACAAAAAGAAGCATGCGGCTGATAAAATCAAACAAATCACTATAATCAAAATAACATCCATCATCATTCCTCCACTCCTTTCTCCCTACCTTTATCCTTTACTTTTATTTTCTCTGGTCTTTTGATTTTTCTTACTAAGAGCCATCACCACCGCCAAAAGACATCCTACGGCAATAAGACCGGGAAGAAAAGCAGTTCCCAGACTTCCTTCCCAAAATAAGGTTCCTAAATGGTAAACAACAAAGGCCACCACATAGCCTGTTCCCAGTTGAAGACAAACTCCTCCCCAGAACCATTTTTTATCCTGCATCTCCGCATTCATTGCCCCCAGTGCAGCAAAACAGGGAGGCGTAAATAAGTTAAACATAAGATAAGCTAACGCTGCTGCCTTAGTGAGACCCATTACTGCTGCCACCTCATTGGCCCCCCCTACCAGGGCTAATTCCTCTGTATCAATAAAATTTGTTAACCCGTAAACTACCGCCAAAGTACCTACTACGTTTTCCTTGGCAATAAAACCGGTAATGGCTGCTGCCGCCAGCTGCCACGCCCCAAATCCCAGGGGAATCAACAATATAGCAAAGGGAGAAGCTATAGTGGCAAGAATGGAGGTACTTTCCATTCCTTCCTCAACCAGCTGAAAACTCCAGTTAAAGGACTGCATAATCTGAATAGCGGTATTACATACTAATATAATGGTTCCTGCCTTCACAATATAGGCTTTTCCTCTGGAAAGCATGGAGAAAAATGCTCTTTTTAAGCTGGGAAGCTTATATTCCGGAAGTTCAATAATAAAAAAGGATTTTTTAAACTTGTATCCTGTGATTTTATTTACCAATAAAGCCCCAGCAAAAATTAAAAATATTCCGGCAAAATACATAGTGGTTCCCACCCAGGAAGCATCTGCAAAAAATGCTCCTGCAAAAAGACCGATCACCGGTAATTTCGCTCCACAGGGCATAAAGGGTGTCAGCATGGCGGTAGCTCTGCGTTCTCTCTCATTTCTGATGGTTCTGCAGGACATTACCCCGGGGATGGAACATCCTGTTCCGATTACCATGGGAATTACCGATCTTCCGGAAAGACCTACTCTTTTAAAAATAGGATCAAGTACAACGGTTGCACGAGCCATATACCCGCAGTCCTCCAATAGGGCAATCAAAAAATACATTACCATAACCAAAGGAAGGAAGCCTACTACTGCTCCTACACCTCCAATAATTCCCTCTACCAATAAAGCCTGTAAGAAGGGAGAAGCTCCCTCAATCAAAGCAGCAAACCATTGCTGAAAAGCTTCAATCCCTCCTACCAGCACCTCTGCCACCAAAGGTCCTAAGGTAGACTGGGAAATATCAAATACAAGAAACATCACTAAGGCAAACACAGGAATTCCCAGCCATTTATTGGTTAACAGGCTATCCACCTTATCCTGGGTATTTCTTTCTTTGGTCAATACCTTTCTTGTTTCCACCTCTTTTACAATTTGGTTTACAAAAGCGAAACGCTGTCTGTCAGCCTTTGTCACCTCTTCTTTGCTGTTCATGTCGATTTCTTGTTGTATGTAGGGTGCTTTTTGTTCCTTTCCCGCCGCTTTTACTGCTGCCTGAACCACTTCCTTCACGCCCCTGTCCATGGCCTTTGTTGAAATAGTAGAAATTACAGGACAGTTCAATTTTTCAGAAAGAAGAGTTAAATTAATATTTGTTTCCTTCTTTTGATTCACATCACTTTTATTTAATGCCACAACCACAGGAATACCAAGCTCCAAAAGCTGTGTGGTAAAAAATAAACTTCTGCTTAAATTCGTGGCATCTACAATATTAATGATCACATCGGGATTCTCATTTTTTACATAAGTACTGGTTATACTTTCCTCCGAAGTGAAAGGAGACATAGAATAGGCTCCCGGAAGATCCACCGCAATAAGCTCTTCTTTCTCATCGTAAAAATTTTTCTTAATGGGACTCTCTTTTCTTTCTACCGTAACTCCGGCCCAGTTTCCCACCTTTTCACTTCTTCCTGTAAGCTGGTTAAACATGGTAGTTTTTCCACTATTCGGATTTCCTGTTAACGCAATTCTCATTTCTCTCCTCCTATGAATCCAAGCTAAAGATTCAATTTGTATTATTTTTGTTAGTTATAACTAACTTTAGGTCATAAAAAAATTACTTGTATTACTTACTTTTTCTTATCCTTAATCAAACAAAAATTGCCTCTGCCAAATCATGATCTATGTTGTATCTGGCATCCTTAATGGATACCACACAGCCTCCCTTTCCATGGGAAATAACCGTTATCGGTTCCCCTGTATAACAGCCTAAAGAAAACAAAAAGGCTTCCAGTTCTTCATCATCAGTCATTATCTTTTGTATGATATATTCTTCACCGGGCGTAGCTTGTCTTAAGTTCATTATGACCTCCCAAAGATACGGTGCATTTAATCTTTATTATCTTCCCCTATCTTATGTTAGTTTTTTCTAATTCTTAACTTAACTATAGTATATTTATCCCTTATTGTCAATGTTTTACTTTCCCTTAGTTAACAGTAAGTCATGCCCAAGTTACTTTTCACACCTTCGCCAGCTAAGGTGCAAAAGTAACTAGCGACACCCATATTTAAAGTCGCTTGCAGCGAGATGGGTGTCGCTTTGGCTTTATTCATACATTCTCCCCACGTCAATCAGCAAGTGATTGTCGTGGGTGTGAAAAGTAACATGCCCAATCATCAGCTGATTGTTCATAGGAGAAAGTGTAACTATAGAGAAAGTAGTATCTGCCTAACCCAAACCGACTCTAAATATAGGGGCTGTCAATAACAGAAATCCAAAGGATGAACGGTTACAACCTATAGGTAATCCTTTCGTAACTTACAAAAAAGATAAGATACTATAGGCTATCCCATAGTATCTTATCTTTTTTATTACATAATCTTATCCCAAATATTTAATAATTTTCTTCTCTTACTTCAAAGAAGCTTTGAGGATGGAAACAGGTAGGACATACCTGGGGTGCTGAAGCAGACATTAGCAAATGTCCACAATTACGGCATTCCCACATTACAATTCCGGCCTTTTCAAAAACTGCCTTTGTTTCTACATTATGAAGCAGCTTACGGTATCTTTCTTCATGAGACTTTTCAATGGCTGCTACAGCTCTGAATTGCTTTGCTAAATCTGTAAATCCTTCTTCTTCTGCATCCTTGGCCATATTTTCATACATGTCTGTCCACTCATAATGTTCACCTTCTGCTGCATGAAGAAGATTTTGTGCAGTATCTCCCAATTCTCCTAAATGTTTAAACCAAAGCTTAGCATGCTCTTTTTCATTGTCTGCTGTTTTTTGAAATAAAGCAGCAATCTGCTCATAGCCTGCATTCTTTGCTACAGAAGCGAAATAAGTGTATTTATTTCTTGCCTGAGACTCTCCTGCAAATGCTTCCCATAGATTTTTTTCTGTTTTTGTTCCTGCATACTTATTGTTTGCCATGTTCCTACTCTCCTTTTTTATTCCCTCTTTAGAAGTCTTTATTTCCTAACATACTCTTCTTTTTTTTCTGTTATTACTATATTTTTATATATTTTTGTCAGACTTCTTAAACTAGATTATATCACAGCCAATCCAATCACTGCAAGACAAAATATTTCCCCCTTAAGACTGTTTGTAATAGGAAAAGAAGTCTCTCATTTTTTCTACCGCTTCTTCCAATACCTCAATTCTGGGAAGATAAACAATACGAAAATGATCCGGCTGACTCCAATTGAAGCCTTTTCCACTGATCAGAAGTATCTTTTTCTCTCTCAGTAAATCAAAGGTAAATTTTTCATCATCAGTAATATTGAACTTCTTCACATCCAGCTTAGGGAAAATATAAAAACCGGCCTTGGGTTTTACTGCACTTATTCCCGGAATATCATTTAATGCCTTATAAATATATTCACACTGTTCGTAAACTCTTCCTCCGGGAACAATGTAATTTTTCACACTTTGATACCCTCCAAGGGAGGTCTGTACAATAGACTGTGCAGGAACATTGGAACAAAGTCTCATATTAGAGAGCATATTCAGTCCTTCAATATAATCTGCTGCAATTCTTTTATTTCCGCTTAACACCATCCATCCCACACGATAGCCTGCCACCATATGTGATTTTGATAATCCGCTAAAGGTTACGCAGAATACATCCGGTGCTAAAGAAGCAATGGAAACATGCTCCTCATCATTAAAAATCAAACGATCATAAATTTCATCTGCAAAAATAATCAGCTGATGCTGTCTGGCCAGCTCCACGATTTCCTTTAAAATTTCCTTGGGATAAAGGGCTCCTGTAGGATTGTTGGGATTAATAATTACAATGGCCTTG
The DNA here is from genome assembly GCA_017520155.1 of Lachnospiraceae bacterium. Classification (GTDB taxonomy): domain Bacteria; phylum Bacillota; class Clostridia; order Lachnospirales; family Lachnospiraceae; genus SFDP01. Next base: position 6,891 of record JAFXGR010000076.1, on the reverse strand, counting down.
GTTCTGTCATTTATTTTCTTTTTCATATCCTCAATATCAGGATTCCATTCCGCCTGTTCATCACATATATAATGAACAGCCTTTCCGCCTGCTAAAGTAACGCAGGCAGTCCAAAGAGGATAATCCGGTGAGGGAACCAAAACCTCATCACCACTATCCAGTAAGGCCAGCATACTCAGGTTAATCAATTCACTGACACCGTTTCCGGTATAGATATCGTCTATGGTTACTCCCGGTACTTTTTTATTCTGCATATATTGCATAATGGCTTTTCTGGCAGAAAACAAACCTTTAGAATGAGAATATCCCTCACAGTCAATCAGCTGAGAGCGCATATCATGAATTACCTCATCCGGTGCACTAAACCCAAAGGGCGCCGGATTTCCTATATTCAGCTTCAGTACATGGGTACCTGCCGCTTCCATTCGTGCAGCTTCCTCTACTACAGGTCCTCTTACATCGTATAACACATTATCCAGCTTCATGGATTTTTTAAACTCTTTCATCCCATTTCCTCTTTTCTTCTCTGCCTCATCTTTTCCTTTTAACCAGTTCAAATCAACCTCTAATACTTCTGCCAAAAAGTTCAAAATAGGTTCTCTGGGGATAGTTTTCCCACTGACATATTGGCTAATATGGCTTTTTCCCAGCTTTATTCCCTTTTTTTCCGCCAAGTTCAATAAATCAATCTGCTTATATCCCTTTGCTTTCATTGCCTGACTTAAGTTTTTTGCAAAAATATTTTCCATTGGTATCTCCCAAACGTTGATTCACTCATCAAAAAGTTCAATTTAAAGTTCAATTTATTGAATATTGTATCTTATTGCATCAAAAAAAGCAAGCTGTATTTTTTTACAGCTTGCTTTAGGAATATCCCGGTATAACTCATCCTAATTAACGTGACTTACTTCCCAGACGCATTTTAAAATCTTCATATCCGAATTCTTTCAGTTTTACCATTCTTTTTTCCATGTCCCGCTTCCAAACAGCAGGCAGAGGCATTCCGTTAAAAGTATTATTTTTACAGGTAGTATAAATCGCCATATCCCCAAAGAGCAAGATATCTTTTTCCTGCAGCTTATGAGAAAAGCTGTAAATCCCAATCTGATCTCCCGATAAACAGGTGGGGCCCCCTAAACGATAGGTATACTCTTTTTCTCCCACTCCTGCAGCCCCATATAAAGGTGGGGTATAGGGCATTTCGATAACATCCGGCATATGACAGGCAGCACTGGTATCTAAGATGGCAATTTCTTCCTCTTTGTTTTTTACAATATCAAGAACACGGCAAACCAAGTAGCCGGCATTTAACGCCACTGCCTCTCCCGGCTCCAGATAAATCTGAAGCTTCCATTTTTCCTTAATCTCCATCAGAATCTTCTTCAACAGTTCCTTATGGTAATCAGGCCTGGTAATGTGGTGTCCTCCTCCCAAATTAATCCATTTCATTTTGGGAAGCACATCTGCAAATTTCTCTTCCACTGCTTTCCAGGTAATTTCCAATGCATCTGCATCCTGTTCACAAAGGGTATGAAAATGAAGACCGTCCAGTTCTTCAATCCACTCCTTTGTCATTTCCTCTTCCCAGACTTGTCTGGTTGTTCCCAGCCGGCTTCCCGGTGCACAGGGATCATAAATATCATGCCCCTCCTGGGTAGAACATTCCGGATTAATGCGAAGGCCGATACTTTTCTTAGCTTCCTTGGCAGCTTTTCCAAATTTTTTTAATTGTGCAGGAGAATTAAATACTATATGATCTGCATACTTCAACAGTTCTGTAAACTCTCCCTCACTGTAAGCTCCGCAAAATACATGTACCTCTTTTCCCGGCATTTCCTCTGCCCCCAGTCTGGCTTCATAAAGACCGCTGGCCTCTGTTCCTGATATATACTGGGATAACAGAGGATAAAAATCATAATTAGAAAAGGCTTTTTGTGCCAATAAAATCTTACATCCCGTTTCCTCTATAATGGATTTTAAGATTTCTCCGTTTCTCCTTAGTGCTTCCTCTTCCACCACATAGGCCGGTGTACTTATCTGAGAAAAACTATCCTTAAAATCCTCTTCCTTAATAAGAGAAAACATAGGTCTTACTTCCCAATCCCTCATCTTAATCTACCAGTGTAGGGTTATGGTTTTCTCTTCTGGGAAGACCATACTGATCCAGTGCATCTAAAAAGGGATCGGGATCCATTTCCTCTACAGTATAAACTCCCGCCTTATCCCATTTTTTAGTGAGCATCATTAATGCACCGCACATAGCCGGTACCCCTGTGGTATAGCTGATAGCCTGACTTTCCACTTCTTTATAACATTCCTGATGGTCACAAACATTGTAAATGTAATACTTTTTCTCTTTTCCGTCCTTCTTACCGGTAAAAATACAGCCAATATTTGTTTTTCCGTGAGTACGGGGACCAAGGCTGGCAGGATCGGGAAGAAGAGCCTTCAAAAATTTAATAGGAACAATTTCCTGTCCTTCAAACATTACCGGTACAGTAGACAGCATCCCCACATTTTCCAAACAGTTCATATGGGTAAGATAGCTTTGTCCAAAGGTCATAAAGAAACGAATTCTTTTTACATTGGGAATATTTAAGGCTAAAGATTCAATTTCTTCATGGTGAAGAAGATACATATCTTTTTGTCCTACCTGATCAAATTCATACTCTCTTTTAATGCTCATGGCAGGAATCTCTACCCATTTACCATCCTCCCAATAACTTCCGGGAGAAGATACTTCTCTTAAGTTAACTTCCGGATTAAAGTTTGTGGCAAAGGGATATCCATGATCCCCTCCGTTACAATCTAAAATATCAATGGTATCGATAGTATCAAACTCATGCTTTTGGGCATAAGCACAATAAGCCTGGGTTACTCCGGGATCAAAACCACAGCCAAGTAAAGCCATTAACCCTGCTTTTTCAAATTTTTCTCTGTATGCCCACTGCCAGCTGTAATCAAAGTATGCAGAAAATCCTTTTTCCTTACAGCGTTTCTCATAAATTTCCTTCCACTGGGGATCCTCTGTATCCTCAGGCTCATAGTTTGCTGTATCCATGTAGTTTACTCCACATGCCAAGCAGGCATCCATAATGGTAAGATCCTGATAGGGAAGGGCAATGTTCATTACCAGATCAGGCTGGTATTCCTTAATCAGTGCGATTACCTCTTCCACCTTATCTGCATCCACCTGTGCTGTGGTAATTTTTGTTTTTGTAGTTCCTTCCAGCTGTGCTGCCAACTGATCACATTTTTCCTTTGTTCTGCTGGCAATACATAATTCCGTAAACACCTCACTTACCTGACAGCATTTTCTAATTGCTACATTGGCTACTCCACCGCAGCCGATTACTAATACTCTGCTCATTTTTCATTCCTCCTGTTTATTCTGCTGAATCTGCTATTACTAATAATAATTCTCTTAACACCTTACAAGCGGTTGCTGTAGATACACCACTGGGATCCAGCATGGGGGCCAGTTCATTAATATCTGCTCCCACCAGCCGGCATCTTCCTGCAGTAAGTATGGCCTTTAACAATTGTAAAAAGCTTATCCCTCCTGCCTCCGGCGTACCTGTTCCCGGAAAAATTCCGGAATCTAAACAATCTAAATCTATAGATAAATATACCGGTACATCCTTTTGCTTTAATTCCTCTGCTACTTCTTCCAAGCCTTCAAAATTAAAGGGATGAAGATCTGTATGTTCAGCGGCAAAACGAAATTCCTCCCGATCTCCGCTTCTGATACAAAACTGATGAATCCTTCCGTCTCCCAGGATTTCCTGGCATCTTCTCATTACACAGGCATGACTTAGAGGTGCACCCAAATAATCCTGTCTTAAATCTGCATGGGCATCAAAATGGATGATGTGAAGATCCGGATATTTTTCTGCCAGTGCCCTAATACTTCCCAAGGTTACCAGATGTTCCCCTCCTATTAACAGAGGGAATTTTCCATCCTTAATAATTTCCTTTGTCCTTTCTTCAATATCCGAAAGCGCTGCCTCTGAACTTCCGAAACAAAGTTCCAGGTCTCCGCTGTCAAAAATAGCATAATCTGTTAAATCCTTATCCTGATACAGACTATAAGTCTCCAGTCCAAAGCTTTCATGGCGAATGGCAGCACTTCCGAAACGGGCTCCCGGACGAAAACTGGTGGTAGAATCAAAAGGTGCACCAAAAAGTACAATTTTTGCCTCTTGGTATTCACTGCTGCAGCCAATAAAGGTTTCTATATTTTTTTTCATTCTTTTTCTCTCTTTCTATTCAACTTCTTCCAGCATCCGTTCCAAAAATGCGGGCAGATAAAAGGCACCAACATGAAGCTTTGTGGTATAATATTTAGTTCCTAAATTTTTGGAAAGCCAGGCTGCTGCATTTAAATCATCAATGGGATGATATTTTTTACTGGCAAATCCAAAGAGCCAATAGCCTGCTGCATAGGTGGGGATGTGTGCCTGATATACTCTGCTGATAGGAAAGGTATTCACAATCCGCTTATGACTTCTTTGCATTTCCTCTGCATCATGCTGATAAAAGGGACTTCCCTGCTGATTTACCATAATCCCGTCCTCATGGAGCGCATTATAACAAATCCCGTAAAACTCTCTGGTAAAATATCCCTCCGAAGGTCCAAAAGGATCTGTGGAATCTACAATAATCAGATCATACTTATCGGTACATCTTCGAATAAAACGAAGGGCATTATCATAATAAATATGCACTCTGCTGTCGTCCAGTCTGCAGGCATTTTCCGGAAGATAGGCTCTGCACACCTCCACAACCTGAGGATCCATTTCCACCAGATCAATTCTTTGTACACTTTCATACCGGGTGAGTTCCTTTACTACTCCTCCGTCTCCTGCTCCGATTACAAGGATATCCCGAATATTAGGATGTACTGCCATAGGCACATGGGTAATCATTTCATCATAGATAAACTCATCCCGCTCCGTTAACATTACGTTTCCGTCCAGGGCCAATACTCTTCCAAATTCCGGTGTTTCCAGAACATCGATTTGCTGATAATCACTTTTTTTAGAATATAAATGACGATTTACACGAATACTGTGCTTTACATCGGGAGCATGATATTCACTAAACCATAATTCCATCCCGGCTCCTCCTTCTTTTTCCTGTAGTATCCTTTTTAGTTATCAATCATACTAAAACATTAATATTTTCTATTTCCGGATCCTCCGGCCCTGTCATGGAGCATCCTTTGATTTTTGCATAAGAAATATAATCAAGAATATCTGCCGTAATCCGTTCTCCCGGAGATAAAATGGGGATTCCCGGAGGATAACACATTACAAATTCACTGCAGATTCTGCCTTCACTTTCCCTAAGAGGCATGCTGATTTTTTTCCCGTAAAAGGCTTCCTGAGGGCTCATTACCACCTCAGGATCAATATACTCCTGACTTAATAAACCGCTGGTATCTCTTTGATATCTTCTTCGTATTTCTGCCAGTGCGCTTACCAGTCTCTCTAACTCCTGAGGTCTGTCTCCGATGGATAAATAAGCCAAAATATTTCCAATGTCTCCAAATTCAATCTGGATATCATATTCATCTCTTAAAATATCATATACCTCTATCCCTGCCAGACCAATATCTCTTGTATGTACACTAAGCTTGGTAGGATCAAAATCAAAAATAGAATTACCATTAATTAATTCCTTTCCAAAGGCATAATAACCTCCTACGGCATTAATTTCTTCTCTGGCATACTCTGCCATTTCCACCACCTTGGCAAAAATCTCCCTTCCTCTAAGTGCCAGATTTCTTCTGCTGATATCTAAAGAGGACATTAAAAGATAGCTGCCGGAAGTAGTCTGTGTGAGATTAATAATCTGTCTTACATGACCCTCGCTAACATTATGTCCAATCAAAAGAAGGCTGGACTGAGTCAGGCTTCCTCCGCTTTTGTGCATGGATACTGCTGCCATATCCGCTCCTGCTGCCATAGCCGAAACAGGCATATTTTTTCCGAAATAAAAATGAGTTCCATGGGCTTCATCTACCAAACATTTCATTCCTGCCTCATGAGCCATCTTTACGATCGATCTTAAATCACTGCAGATTCCATAATAAGTAGGGTTATTCACCAATACCGCTACTGCATCGGGATTAGCAGCTATGGCCTTTGCCACCTGCTCTCTTTGCATACCAAGGGAAATTCCCAGACGATGATCTACTTCCGGATTTACGTATACCGGTACTGCTCCGCATAATACCAAAGCATTAATCACACTTCGATGAACATTTCTTGGCAAAATAATTTTATCTCCATATTTGCAAGTGGATAACACCATACTTTGAACAGAGCTGGTGGTTCCACCTACCATAAGAAAAGCGTGAGCTGCTCCAAAGGCATCTGCCGCCAGCATTTCAGCCTCATGGATTACCGATACAGGATGACACAAATTATCCAAAGGCTTCATACTGTTAACATCAATTCCTACACATTGCTTTCCCAAAAATTCTGTAAGCTCCGGATTTCCTCTTCCGTGCTTATGCCCGGGTACATCAAAAGGCACAACCCTCATTTGACGAAATCGCTGTAAAGCTTCATAAATCGGTGCTCTGGTATGGTCCATACTCATTTTCTCATTCATGCCGCTATTTCCATCCTTTTTCTCTGTATTCCTTTTTTAAACAACTGTATGCATCACCCTAAACAATACCTCCGGGATTTGCAGATTACCAAATTGATCTGTAAGCACATCATTTTGGCCTATGCCTTTTAATCGAGTAGGAGGCTAACCATTAATTGATTAGCCGACCTCTCACACCACCTAGCATACCGTTCGGTACTAGGCGGTTCCTTAGTTTTCACAGACTACTAGATAATAGTCAAGCATAGATGTATATCCCAGCTTGGCTAT
>JAFXGR010000075.1 GCA_017520155.1 Lachnospiraceae bacterium | reverse complement strand
TGCTTTAACAGTTCCACCGCCAGTTCCTGCTCTGTCATAAACAGATGCATCTGACCTTCTATCTGGGTCTTTTCTGAAGAAGCTCCAAAGATCTTCTTTCGAGCATGAAGTAAAGCCTGTACCATATTTTCTATCTGAATTTGCTGTTTTTTGATTTGCTCTTCCTGCTTAGAAATGATTTCCTTTTGTGCCGTAATCATTGCTTCTTTTTCTTCTAATCGTCTTTGCAACTGTTCCAATTCTCTTTGTAAATCCATGCCTTTTTCCCTCGTTTTTTCTTAAGAAAAGTATACCATATTTTTCCATATTTTTCCGCAAAATATGGAAAAAAGGAGAAGGTAAAAGTGCCGAAAAGATCAGTATTTTCGGCACTTTTATGGGGAAAACGACAGTCGTTAAAAGCAATGGTTTTTTCCTTCTTTTTTCATCATTGTATGGGCATATTTTTGGGTAATTTCCAGCCCCTGCAACAGCCATTGCACCTGTGTTGAGGAAATCTGTTTCAACTCTCCTTCCTCCTTTGGCCAGCGAAATTTCATTTCTTCCAAAAGCTTTTTCTGGGTAAGGATAAAGCCATTTCCATCAAATCGTAATACTTTTATGGAATCTTTTCTTTTATTACAGAAAAGAAAGACACAGGTTTCTTCAAAAGGATCTTTTCCAAAGGAAAGCTGTACCAGTGCCACCAGAGAGTGAATTTGTTTACGAAAGTCGGTGGCTCCAAGGGCGAGGTAGATATGTTTGGCGTCGTGAATAAAGTGATTTAACATTCTTCTACCAGTCCTTTCATCAGTTCTGTCAATAAAGGAATACAAGATGATTCTGTGACAGACAGGGTAAATTCCTTCCATTGCAAGGTTAATCCTCTTTTATCAGTTAACTTTTCCTTCTCCTTAGGCATAGGTAACTTCATAAAAGATATCCTGTCTGTAGGAGAAACGGATATTTTTTGTATTTTCTTTCTCCAATAATAATAGGCATCCTTGGAAAGCTGTTTTGCTTCACACCATTCCCGGATTCCCATACCACTGTTTTTTTGTTCTTCTATTCTTTGTTTCCATAAAGATAAAGAATCGTGCTTACTCATAAAAAACCTCCATTCATTTGTATAGAGGTATCATAGCATTAATTATTCAAAATGAGGATAACGCTGTCTTTTGAAGCGCTTACTGCTTTTCTGACGGCTCTTCTGAATGAAATGGAGCGTAAAATCGGTCCTTCTTTCAAAAAGACAAAAGCACTAATATATCAAAAAGATAAAAATGGTTTTTACGTTTATGCTAAACCTAATCTCTGCGATCCAGATACCATTATCAAATACATCAGCCGTTACCTTGGGCGTCCTGTCATTGCTCTCAGTCGGATTGATTCCTATGACGGGGAATCTGTGACTTTCCACTATAACCGACACGAAGATAATGTCTTTGTCAGAAAAACTCTTCCGGTAATTGATTTTATTAAACTCTTAATCCAACACATCCCTGAAAAGAACTTTAAAATGACTCGTTATTACGGACTTTATGCCAGACGAAGAGATTCTGACAAAAAACTCAGAAAAGCCATTCATCCTTCCAAACACAAATTTCTAAAATCTTTTTTCAAATGGCGTAACGACATCGCACTATCTTTTGGTTATGATCCTTTAAAATGTCCTCACTGCCATCACGATATGTGTTTTTTGGAAGTTTATCACAACCATCATCGCGTTTCCCTGGAAGAACTTTATGAAAGGGCCATGACCAAAGCTAAGTGTCACTCTGCTTGATTTTATTTCCTGTCTGTTTCATACTTATCTTAACAACAGACAGGAGGCTTTTATGGAACCAACATTCATCCAGGAACTCAGAGAAAAATATATTCAAAATCCTCCATGCATATTCCGCTCCAACGGGAACCTAATTCCGCTTGAAACGGGATGTACATTTCCGCCCGTTCGGGAAAGTTTTCCGTTCTAATCGGTATGACTTTATTGATAGAGATATATTATTCCATGGTGCTCTTGACATGAGCC
>JAFXGR010000074.1 GCA_017520155.1 Lachnospiraceae bacterium | reverse complement strand
CATTATATGAGCTACAGTGCCCTCTGTGGGTTATTAGGAGTGGCAGAAGGCTGGATAGCGTCTATATTTACTGTCCAGGCCTTAAGCCTGAACATATATAAGGATGTCTTTTTATTTGGGACAATTCCTTATTCTTTTGATCAAAAGCAGGCGATTCTGATTTCCATGATTTTTATGCTTATTTTTCTTTTTGCTTCTTTTTTTGCTTGTAAGAAAGAGATTTCACTTCCCGCTATGGAGCTTCTGCGGGGAGAAATACCTCAGAGAGAAAAGTCCTTTTGGTTTGAAAAACTAAAGGGATATCATCGATTAAAATTGTACCACCGTACCATGATAAAAAATGCTTTATCAGATTTTCCCCGTATGATGACCACTATAGTGGGAGTTGCCGGTTGTATTCTGTTGTTGGTCATCAGCTTTACCATGTTAATTACCATGAAAGAATCTTCGAAAGTACAGTTTGAACGATATTTTCTTTATGAAAACCGTTTAGTTGTAGATGGGAGAAAAGCCTCCATGGAAGAGTATGAAACTTTGTTACAAAAGGAAGGAATCTCCTATTTAAGAATTCAGGATAAGCTAAGATTGTATCGACAGGAGGGAGGAAACTGGCAGACAGCTCATGTGGTTGTAGTACCCCAAAAGGAAGAGCTGAGCGAGTTTATAAAATTGGAAGACCCATATACCCGTAAACCGGTGGAGGTACCGGAGGAAGGTATGCTGGTTTCTTTAAAATGTGCAGAAAATCATAATTTAGAGAAGGGAAATACTTTGCAGCTTATGGCAGGAGACACAAGCACGTCAAATATTCCTTTTCAGGGTACCATAGAGCATTATCTTGGCTACAATTTGTTTGTGCTTTCAGAAACATACTATGAACAGGTAATGAAGGAAGAGGCGGATCGCTGTGTCTTTTTGTTAAAAGGAAATGTGGAGGGATTATATGAGAAAGTAAAGGATTTAGAAGGATTTCTTTCCCTTCAGGATAACCGGGAATATGAGAATACGGAAGATGGTCTTGTAATGGTGGTTATGATCTGTTTTGTGTTCGCTGCTATTATGGCAGTACTGGTGATGCTCAACCAGAATGTAATGTATATTAACAAAAAAGCAAAAGAATTATCGGTGATGCGTATCAATGGATTTACCATCAGGGAAACAGAGGATTTTGTTTCCAAGGATAATCTGATCCTTACTTTTTTGGGGATTATTTTGGGATGGATACTGGGGATGGGACTGGGATATATTATTACTCTCGTTATGGAGGTAGCATCCACCCACTATATCAGAACACCAAGTCTTCGTGCCTGTCTTATTGCAGGTGGAATCGGAGCTATTTTTGCGTGGCTTATGAACAAAATTGCCACAAGAAGGATTGGAAAACTTAATTTAACTGATGTTAATTCTAATTAAAAATGATGTCAGGATAAGAAAGCAGCGGTCTTAGTAAGATTATTGAATTGGGCTTTTGCCCTTGACAGGGAAATAATTGAAGGAGTAGGAAAAACATGAATAGAACCCAAAGCCAGCCCTTGCTGCATAGTTTTCTCTTTGATCCCAACAGCTATATGTATTTAGTGGTTTCTTTAAGCGGAGAACTAACCATAAAGGAGCTTGTATCAGCAGTAGAAAAGGCGTATACCCAGAATGAAACTACCATGTCAAGGCTGGTGCTGGAACAGGGGAAGGTATGGTTTGAGAAAATGGAGAAGACCGGTTGTAAGGTTTTTGTAAAACAAGGCAGCTGGCAGGAGATAAGGAAGGAAAATGAAAGAAAGCCCTTTCATTTGGAAGAGGGAGAATTCTTTCGCACCTTTTTGCTAAACGAAAAAAAGGGGTATACTCTGATGATGATGGTTCATCATCTTGCGGCAGACGGAAAGGGAATGCTTCTGGTTTTGGAAGATATTTTCAGTAATCTAACGGGAGAGGAGGTTTCCTATAAGCCTTTGCATAATGAAGGTTCGGAAATAATTCCCAAAGATCGAAAGATCTCCTTTTTTATGACCTGTTTCATAAAATTTCTGAATTATTTTTGGAAAAAAAGCGGCAAAGTATTTACCTGGGAGGATTATTATCTGGTACATGAAAAATTCTGGGAAACCAGAGAAACTGAGGTAAAATTTGAAACTATAGAGAAACAAACACTGGATCAGATAAAAAAAGAGTGTGCAAAATTGGGGATTACAGTAAATGCCTATATGATTGCAAGGCTGTTGAAAAAACATCCGGAATACAAAACTATAGCCTTTCCTATTTCGCTGAGAAAGGAGAATCGTTCAATTTGTAACCGGGTATTAATGGTGAAGCCGCCCTATCGTTATAATCGTAGAAAGTCTTTTCAGGAAAATGCAAAAGACTTATATCGGATGGCAAAGTTATATCAAGAGGATGAGAAAAAACGATATGAAATATCCCTGAGAGTGAGATGGATGGAACCGACACTGCTTGATTCCTGCTTACTCCATACCTTTTGTGGTTATCGTAATAAGGCTTCAGAGATCCTTTCAAACTTAATTGGCTATCGGGGAAAGAGAAAAACACATTTGACAGTAACCAATTTAACCGTAATCCCGCTTAAGCAGGATTATGGCAAGTTTCAGGTAAGAAAAGTGGCTGGAATTGCTCCTACCATGTCAGCCTGTAAAGAGGTAATTTGTATTGGAACCTTCGCAGATGAAATGACCATTGCCTATACTTCGGTGATTCAAAATAAAAATTTTCTTTCCATCCGATAATAACTTTCAAATTCATGGAATAAAGTAGTAAAAAACAGAGGATACTTTTAGCAACAAAGTATTATAAAGTATGATTAAGAAAGGAAGATTCCATGAATTATCTAACTATTAAAAGCATAATTGGAAGAGAAATCCTGGATTCCAGAGGTAATCCCACCGTAGAGGCAGAGGTAACCTTAATGGAGGGAACCACTGCCAGAGGAGCCGCACCCAGTGGAGCCTCCACCGGAGAGTTTGAGGCCTTGGAACTGAGAGATGGAGATATGAACCGATATTTTGGGAAGGGAGTAACCAAGGCTGTAAATAATATTAATACAGTTATTGCTGATAAGATTAAGGGTATGGATGCCTCAGATATTTATGCCATTGATAGAGCCATGATTGAGGCAGATGGAACAAAGGATAAATCCAATCTTGGAGCCAATGCTATTTTGGCAGTTTCTATTGCCTGTTCCTGTGCAGCAGCAAAAGCTCTTAAGCTTCCACTGTATCAGTTTTTAGGAGGGAAAAGTGGCAACAGGCTTCCGGTTCCCATGATGAATATTTTAAATGGCGGAGCCCATGCAGCAAACAATATTGATGTGCAGGAATTTATGATTATGCCGGTATCCGCAGAAAGCTTTAAGGAAGGCCTTCGTCAATGTAGTGAAGTATTTCATACCTTAAAGGCGTTGTTAAAATCTAAAGGGCTGGCAACCTCAGTGGGAGATGAAGGGGGCTTTGCCCCTGATCTATCGGGAGAGGAAGAGGCCATTAAATTAATACTGGAGGCAATCAATAAAGCAGGATATACACCGGGAAAGGACTTTATGATTGCTCTTGATGCAGCAGCCAGCGAGTGGAAGGGAAGTAAAAGGGGAGAGTATATACTGCCCAAACAAGGAATAAAGTATAGTACAGAGGAGCTGGTGGAACATTGGAAAAAGCTGGCAGACCAATATCCTATTGCGTCCATAGAGGATGCTTTAGATGAGGAGGACTGGGAAGGATGGAAAAGTCTGACAAAGAAATTGGGAGATAAAATACAGCTGGTTGGAGATGATTTGTTTGTAACCAACAGTGAACGTTTGGCAAGAGGCATTAGAGAAAATTGCGGAAACAGTATTTTAATTAAATTGAATCAGATTGGTTCTGTTTCTGAAACTCTGGAAACAATCAAAATGGCTCATAGAGCAGGATATACGGCAATATCCTCTCATCGCTCCGGAGAAACAGAAAATACCTTTATTGCAGATCTGGCAGTAGCCCTAAATATGGGACAGATCAAAACCGGTGCACCTAGCCGTTCGGAAAGAGTGGCAAAATACAATCGTTTGCTTCGTATAGAAGAAAATCTGGGACTTTCAACAGCATATTCTGCAGCAGAGATTTTTGCCGTAAGGAAAAAGGATGAGAGGACAGGGCAGTAAAAAGGCACGGATAAAAGGAGATAAGGATGGCCGTATTGAATTATCCGATACTATTTGTACATGGAATTGGTTTTTATGATAATCCATATATTTCCTATTGGGGAAGAATCCCAAGCATATTTTATCGAGAGTGAACTTCAAAAATCCTTAGCAGAGTCTACTATGCTAAGGATTTTTGAAGTTCACTCTCATCAATATCTAATTTAATCTTCTTTCCAATTCTTTGATAATAATTTTTAATGCTTTGATTCTGGCATATTTTTTATCTACAGATTCCAAAATATGCCAAGGGGCATAGGTAGTATTGGTTTTTTTCAGCATTTCGTTGATGGCGTCTTCATATAAATCCCATTTTTCCCGATTGCGCCAGTCCTCATCAGTGATTTTCCATTGTTTTTCAGGATTGTTCTGACGATCGGTAAAACGCTGTAGCTGGGTATCCTTATCAATCTGTACCCAGAATTTTATTATGATCGCCCCCCAGTCAGAAAGCTCCTTTTCAAACTCATTTATTTCATTGTAAGCACGTTTCCAATCATTTTCGCTACAAAAGCCTTCCAATCGTTCTACCATAACTCTGCCATACCAGGTACGATCGAAAATAGCGATATGTCCATCCTTAGGTAGTCTTGTCCAAAAACGCCACAAGTAATGGCGGGCTTTTTCGTGAGGTTCAGGGCTTGCAATGGGATGTACCTCAAACCCACGGGGATCTAAGGCTTCCGTAATCCGTTTAATATTTCCGCCTTTTCCTGCGGCATCCCAGCCTTCGTAGGTAATAATGAGGGGAACCTTCTTCCGGTATAAACGGTTGTGAAGATCTCGTAGTTTTCCCTGAAGAAGCTCCAGCTCTTTTTTATATTCCTCATCTGTAAGAGTTTTATCAGCAAGAGGAATCTCCTTTAATACAGATATTTTTTCCAAAGGAAAAATATTTTGAAGGAGAGGAAGAGAGTGGGCACTATTTTGTAGAGCAACCTCGATACCACTGATTAAATGCTCCAAAACCTGTAATTCTGCCCATTTTTTATCTTTGGAATCAATCAGATACCAAGGGGAGGTGGGGAGATTAGTGTTTGTTAAATAGCGATCAAATACTTTATGGCATTTTTTATAATGTTGGTTCTGCCATAGATCAAAAGAAGATACACGCCATTTTGTATCCTTATGGGAAAGAAGCTTGCTAATGCGCATTTCCTGTTCTTTTTTCTCTATATGCATAAAAAATTTTACTACAAGATACCCGTTGTCCGTGAGCTGCCGTTCAAAGCGATTGATACTGTTGATTCGTTTTTCATAATTCTGATCACTAAGCTTTTCTTCTAAGCATTCCTTTACCGTTTCTTCCATCCAGCCGGAATCCAAAAAGGTAAACTTTCCATTTTCAGGTATCTGCTTCATATAGCGGTAAAGAAAAGGTTTTCGTAATTCTTCCTCTGTAGGAGCAGACATGGTAGCAACCTTAAAAAATCGGGGATCAATATTCTTGATAACTTTTCCTATGATACTGCCTTTACCGGCAGCACCCCAGCCTTCAAATAAGACAAGAACCGGAAGCTTGTGCTCCTTAATTTTCATTTGTAATTCATAGAGCCTTCCTCTTGAGTAAGAAAGGCGGTTTTTGATTTCTTCTTCACAGGGAATTTGTGCGGAACACCAACTATTTAGCATAAATAACACCTCATTTCTATTGGATTTTATCATAATATTCCGACTATAGAGCTTGCTTCCAATTACTTGCTGATTGTCATGGAGAAAATACATCAACACAGTCAAAGTAAGTAGCTTTATAATATAAAATGTGATAATAGATAAAAAATAAACAAAAAAGACTGACTTTTTATCTAATATTATCGTATCATAGGTAGTTAAAAAGTACAAATAAATTTAAGGAAGATAATAGTGAGACTTAAAAAGTGGTGTTGAAGATACATCGTATATACTTTTTCGTACTATGGAGAGAGGATTACATACCTTGGGATGACGATGCCGATGGAAGTTTTTACCCTAATATCAAGAATCGCCCAAAGCAAAATTATATTTTGGGCGATTAGTTAATTCTCAGGTTCTGTCGTGGTAAACGATATAGATAATTTGTTAAGATGGTCTAAATAGAGGCACAGATAAAAAGTTATAGAACGCTTATTTGGAAGAAAGGAAGAAGAAAGATGAATAAAAAAATTGGGGTATTTATCAGTAGTTTACGAAAAGAAGCTAAGATGACACGGCAGCAAGTTGCTTTTTCGGAAGAATGCAGGAAAATCAAGGGTTGTGGGAGTTTGAGAGAGGATTTTTATACCAGATTTAAGCCAGAAAAATGTGGATTTGGGGCTGTGACGTGGCTGGTTAATTGAAAATACAATATGGCTAGAGTTATCTGTAAGCACATGATTGCACTTGAGTTGGGGATCTTTCCGGAAAAAGAGCAGCAGATGATGGACTATATCGAAGAACAGAATCAGCTGTATGTGCAGGAATACGAGCAGGAAATGCAAGAGCGTGAGGAAGAAATTCGAGAGTATGTTATGAAGTTGTCGAAAGCAGAGCTTAGACAGTTGCTGATTCAGCGGATGATAGATGATTTATATGATTAGGATGAAAGGAAGGAAAAAGTTTTATTATGGACGGCACATTATCCGCTGGCGAAGCGCTACCTTCTATGAGAGCTTTAGCAAAAGATTTGCATATAAGTGTTATTACCGTCCAGAGAGCATACGAGGATTTAACAAGAGATGGATTTATAGAAACTGTATCTGGAAAAGGCAGTTTTGTAGCATCACAGAATAGGGAATTTATTCAAGAGGAACAGTTACGAATTGCTGAAGATCTTTTACAAAAAGTCGCAGAAATTGGTCGATCACATGGCATTAGTCTTAAGCAAATGACGAATATCCTAAAACTATTTTACGAGGAATAACGAGAGGTGACAGGTATGGATAACAACATTTTGGTGCAGAATTTATGCAAGTAATTCGAAGATTTTTCTTTGGACAATGTTTCGTTCAAAGTCCCTAAAGGCAGGATTGTAGGTTTTATTGGCGAGAATGGTGCAGGAAAAAGCACTACTATCAATCTGATATTAAATGAACTAAACAAAGATAGCGGACAGATACAAGTCTTTGGAATAGACCATACAATTCCAACTGTCAAAGAAAATATTGGCGTTGTTTTTGATGAATGTAATTTTCATGATGTGTTTACAACCACAGATATTGAAAAAATCTTGAAAGGAGTTTATAAGACATGGGATAGTGACTGTAAGACGCAAAAATATATTAAATATTACGATACCATTAATCAGTTTGAAGATAGGCAATGTCCTGAAGATTGCGGGGCACATTCTGATGTTAACAAATATTCTTTAGAACAATGGGATACATTACGTAAGAAAGTATAAAAATTTGGAAAGAGTATAGATGTCATCCAGGGAAAATTATAATGATACATATAGACTGAGACAAAGTCGGCAGAAAATGTCGGCTTTTCTTACTTTATACAAGGGTAAACACTCTAGAAACAAGCATTTAAACCTCTTAGCTAGATATATACCTACATAGTTTTAACTTCCCAAATTGGAGCATTTGCTCCGTATTCTGAAGCTTAAAACGCATTTTATAGAGCTATATAATACAGATTTTACAATATTGAAATTGAATATTGCAATTTTCAAAATTCAATTGT
>JAFXGR010000073.1 GCA_017520155.1 Lachnospiraceae bacterium | reverse complement strand
TGGTTCTGTTTATGTATCAGAGAAACTTCCCTTTGTCTTTGAACTTCCTCCTTTAGCTTTGGCAAAGCCTGCTTTTCCTGCCTCCAACGCTCTAAAACCTGTTCTGTTTCTTGTGTTTCTCTTAAGATCAAGTTGTTCTTTTCTTCCTGTAGCTGCTTTTTCTCTCTGAATACCAGCTGAGTATCTCTTGTTAGCGCAGTCAGATCATTTTTTGTGATTCCTGCTATCGGAAAATCACTATCTCCCTGTTGATAAGCTTCAATCAACTCATATATTTTTCTGGTCTCTTTCGGCAATTGTTCCAAAACTTGTCGTTTGGTCTCCTCTTGCTGCTGTAATTGACTACCTGCTTCTTTTTTATATTCCAACATAAGCTCCTGAGGAGACTGCAATGCCTTAAGACTTTCCAGCTTCTTTTCTTCCATTGTTTTTCTGGTAATGCGGGTGCCTTCTTTTTGCTCCTCTAAAAGTCTTTGGTAAACTTCCCAGTTTTCTATATTTTTTTTATTAATCTCTTGAAGCTGCTGATAAAGCTGAGCAGTTTGTTGTTCTTGTATCCTTTCTTCATTGGAAGAAACATTCTCTTCTTTTTCTCCCCTGTTTTCTCCTTCAGTAAAATCAAAAATTTCTGTTTTATGTTCTAAACTTAATTCTTCTACTGCAGAAATATTTTTTTGCTTATGAACTTGCTTTTCTTCTGTTTTCGTAACTAATGTTTCTGAAATCAGTATATTATCTTTAGTTTCATACTGATAATTTTCCCAGTTCTTTATTTCTTCTTTAATTTTTTCAATCCTTTGTTCATAGTTATTTCTGCTTTCTTCTCTAATATCTTCTTTGGTTACCAGTTCTTTTTTATGCTCTGTTTGTGTCAGATTCTCTTCGATTACACGTTCCTTTGGTTCAGGGTGTTTTAATAGCAGGTCTTCTTTCTTCTCTACCTTTTTTACGCCCTCTTTTTCTACATCATTTCCATGGTATATTTCTTTTTGTGATAATTGAATTTCCTCTAGATATGATGAAGTATCTACCTCCCAATTTTGCAGACTTTGAACTTCTATCTGATGGTTCTGATTTTGACTATAACTAATCTGTCTGTTATCATAATAATTTTCCTCAGGTTTATTTAAGCCGCCATTCCAAGAGGACTCCTCTTCCTTCTCTTTTTTATGCAAAATAAGTTGGTTTTCCGCATAAAATTCCCTTTCTTCTTTTTCCTTCCTCCTTACCTCTCTATTCTCCAGCTCTTTTAACGTAAGTTGCTGTACTTGATTTTTCATACGAAAAATCGTATTTTCTGCACTTTGATATAAGGAGTTTTGAAAATGAAACCACTGTCTCTCCTCTTTTTTATTCCCAATGAGGCGTTCCATGTGAATATTATTCAGCAGCTGATACAATACTGCTCTTATAATCTGCTGACTAATATTTTCTTCCCTTAGTTCTCCAAACTCTTTACCTTCTACTGTCTCATACTGATTTTTTTCCATATAAACAAAGGGAATTTCTTCCTTACTAAAATAATTTTCCAATTGATTTAAAAAAATCTGGTGGGAAATTTTCTTTTGTTCCGATAGCTGGATTTGTTGCTGTTCCATCCATTGACTATGATAAGTATTCGCTTCACTAAAATTCTCCATTATTCGGTAAATAACCCCTGTTTGAAGTCGGTTCATAATGAATTCATGGAGATAACTTCTTTGTTCCTCCTGTATATCTTCCCGTTTATTATTTATAGCATTTGTAATCTGTGTCTGTATATCCTCCCCTTGTTGATATTGCTCCAACAGATTCCAATAATTCTCCATTTTTTCTTCCTGGGATTGATTCCAAAGCTTCTGTTTATTGATTTCCTGAATAAACTGAGCTGTATTTTTTATTCCCAACTTTCTTAATACGTTATCAATATATATTTTATCCTGATAAGTAAGATGAACCTCTTGATTCATGGATAAGCGGTTCAACAGATTATTCATCATTTCAATATTAATTTCTTTTTGATTAAATATTAAAGTCTGATTCATTATCTGAGAGCTGTCCGGCTCTGCTAAATAAATTTCCGGGGGAGAAGTTACCATATGAAGTAATTCCTCTCGGTTCATCTCTGCTGTCATAAGATGATAATTATCTCTTATTCTATGACAAAATCCTTCATTTACCGTATGAATGGTCTCTTTGCAGTTTAGTCTAATAGGTTCTTTTATTATCAGCATTCTATTTCTTACCGGTTCTTTCTTATCCTAATTTGCAACTACTTTATCCTTTTTAGTTTCTCTTATTTCCCAAGTTTTGCACTACTCATAAATTTTTCTACTGTTATGGCACTGGAAGCCTTAGGCCATTTTTTTGCCTTTTTCTCCCAAAGCTGTTTTTCTCTACTCTTATCACTTGTGACAGCACTTTTTCCACTGTTCATCGCAATATCATATTTTTTCCCTTTGTTATCCATGCTGTCTTTTCTAAGCTCATTCTTATTAATCTTTGCCTTCTTATTATTTATTTTATCATTTTTAAAGCTATATTTCTCGCTTTTTGCTTCTAATTCTTTTTTAGAAAGTTCCCCTTCTTCTACTTTCGCCTGTTTATTTTCATTTTTATCTTCTTTAAAACTATATTTTTTACTTTTAGCCTTCCATTCTTCTTTTCTGTCTTCAGAAATTTTAGAAGTCTGGGCACTTTTACTACTCATATCGATTCCCAAAAAGTCAGGTTCTGCTGTTTCTGACTGTTCTAACGGAGGCTGATTACTGCTGGGACTCTTAAACTTCCATTTCTTCCCTTTTGGCTGTTTTTTCCTGTTTTCCTTATCCTCTTTGGACAAACTTGCACTTTTACTGCTCATTCCCATGCCTAAAAAATCAAGTTCTGTTGCTTCTTGCTTTTCTTGTCCGTTAAAGGCTTTATTATATGTATTACCATTCTTAAATATCCATTTGTTTCCAGGCTTTCTTTCCTCCGAAATATTATATTTTTCTACTGTATTAGCTTTTCTATTTCCATTTCCTTCTTTTGTTCTTTCATTGAACTTCCAAGTATCCTCTGTTACGAAGCTTGTGGCAATATTTTCCACAGTATACATTTCTCGATAGGCAATGGTAGTTGTTTCCAATAAAAGACTACTTTGTTCCGCATTTAATTCCCCGTATTCCTTTGCCGTTACCGTACAACCGGAAAACACATACATACGCACCGGATGAAATTCTCCATAGATACTATAGCGATTTACATAAAGAATCAAAGGCAATACCAGTTCTGTACCATTAGCAAGAGGGTCTAACATATCTACTCCCACATAACGCTCGATCTGAATGGTGAAAGGTTTGGATATCGGTTTTCTTCTCATATGCACATAATCATTCAGTCCACCTTCCTGAATATATTCGTATTCATTTTCTTTTTGAAATGCACGAACAGACCTGCAGGGCAAATCGAAAACTCCCTCCACACGAATCATAAAATTAAAATTTACTGCCGGATTTAATCCCAGATTATATGCTATATAATTTCCACCGCTCATACTGCTTATCTCCACTACCTTTGTTCTTATAGGTTCCTATTTTTCTATCTTCTTGTTGCTTTCATATCCAAAATACTCTTCTCTTTTTTGCTTTCTTTTGAGGGATTCAGATTTTGGTTGATTTGGGAAATCTGACTACACCACTTTCTCCTACTTGCATGATCCAGCCCCAACACGTCCTCGCTGCTCCAATGAAAATAATAGGAGATAAAGGACATTTCCTTATACAACTCTTCCTCAGGATAGAGCCTTATCCCTCCACGGTAAAATTTATAGGTACCTGATGTATCTTTCCGCAATCAGGACACACTACCTCCATAGTCGGTGGTTCAATATCATTGATTCTCTGGTACATATCCTGTAAAAATGCTAAATCTGCTGTAAATAATTTCTCAATTAAGTTAGCAGTTACCATTTCCACTCCTTCCAATTGAGTTACAACCTTCCCTAAAATCACAATGGTGAGATAAGAAGGATTACTCAATACTCTGGGATCTCTCGTTGCACTGATTTCATCTCCCGCTGTAGCCAGTCGCATCTTTCCTTTTCTATGTAAATTTCCCATACTATCCATATATCCTTTGGGAAGTGTAAAGTCATAAACTGTTTCCATACAGTATTCCTTTCTTTTTCATTCCGGTCAAGGCTAAATCCTTGACCGGAATATCTTGAATTTTAGTTTGGTATAATCAGTTCTTCATAAGCCAGTTCTACGCTTTCAATTGCCACATCGCTGGTCTTTGCATCCAAATCAGGTGCATTATACTTTGCTACCCATGCATTGGTCAAAATCCATACTCTGGTACCTGTTACTGTTGTATTTAAGGTCTGAGGTGCACCACCATTAATATCGATCATTTCAATTTGAACGTTATTTCTTGGCATTTCTCCTCTTACTTCACTGACACATTCCTGAATCCATGTTTTAAATGCGCTATCAAGGGTATATCCCATTTTCAATGTTACATTTCCATGTTTTACCAAGCCTGGAATTTTTACCGGTGCTAAACTGTTCGCATTTCCCTGACGAAATTCAATTACATCTACCGAGGATTCTACTCCAGTTACTTCACTAAAGGCTGCAGTACCTGAGATTCCATCCACGGTAACAAGAAAATTCATTTTCGTTAATGGATAGGCCAAGCCCTTTCCATCGCTTTCATAAGTTGCCATGCTTTATATCTCCTTTTTCTTTGCTTTTATTACTTTTCTTTACTTTCCTTTAAAAATGATGAACATATTAACTTCTATTTACCTGATTTTACTCTTCCGTTCCTTCTGATGTGGCAGCTTCTGCTGTATGCTGTGTCACTCTAAAGATTACGAATTCTGCAGGACGAGAAGGTGCAATACCTACATTACAGATCAGTCTTCCACTCATAATATCATCCTTTGTCATGGTTGTTGGACCAATTTCGACAAAGTATGCTTCTGATGGAGAACTGCCTGTCAGCATACCGGTTCTCCACATTCCATCCAGGAAGGAAGAAATAGTAAGACCTACTCTCTGCCACAGGGTTGGATCATTGGGCTCAAATACTACCCAGTTGGTATTTGCCTTGATGCTTTCTTCTACATAAATGAATAAACGTCTTACGTTCACATATTTAAATGCAGTATTACTACTTGCTGTTCTGGCACCCCATACGCGGATTCCCTGTCCAGGAATTGCACGAATCAGATTTACGCCTTCCGGATTTAATATATCCTGTTCTCCCTTGGTATAATTTACCTTTAATCCGGTACAAAATACAATTTCATTGGCCGGTGCCTTATGTACCCCGCGGTTGGTGTCAGTTCTGGAGTAAATTCCCATTACTGCTCCGGAAGGTGGAATATAATCCGACTTATTGGATGAGCGGTCAAATACCTGAATCCAAGGATGATACATTGCCGCATAGGTAGAGTCAATAATTCCACGATATTCAATCAAATCCTGAGTTTTATACATTTCCTTTGGCATATCAAACACTGCAATTCTACTCTTTAAGCTTTCGCAATGTGCTACTAAGGATACAATTACTTCGGGATCTGTTACTCCTGGAATTGCCATCATACTAACTAGTGTATTTTCTAAAAAGGACTGAATTCCGGTACGTTTCCCCGGCCCCTCATCTACGCCGATAAAGGTTCCCGGATTTACATTTTCCATCGTTCCATCAAATCCGCCTTCCAGACAAAGCATTCCACTGGTCATTTCCTTACCCAGAATTGCCTCAATGGGATTTCCGATTTCTTCCAGCTGTTCTACCTGAACCTTAACCAGTTCACTTACTGCCAGCTTAGAAGCAATATAATAGGGGGATGCGGTATTAAAGCTTACTTCATTGTAAATTTCTACCTCATCATTGTAGCGGATACTGATATCTGCTGTTACAAGATAAAGTACTGTTTTTGGAATAATTCCGGCATCTACAACATCCGTTGTAAACTCTTTTTCAAACGTAACAGAGTTGTCATAAATGGTACGGATCTTGTTGTATTCACCATTAATCTCTACTAAATCCCCTTCTTTAAATCCTTCCACAGATTTTGCCACATAACCACTTTGATTACTTGCAATCAGCTGTAATTTTCTTTTTGTTACGGTATTCATGGAGATTTGAATTCTATTTCCCCATTTTCCTTCATTTGCTGCTTCTGCTGAAAAAATTCCGGCTTTCACTGAAGCTTTTTTTGCATCGGACGGTACCACACGGGAAACATAACATTTTGTTCCTCCGTTAATAAAATACTGCTCTACACAATTTGCCAGATAACGATATTCTCCATGGGTAAACTCACTTAAAAATCCCCCAAACTGTCTTGTAAAACTTTTAAAATTTGTTACCAGCAAAGGTGCCCCCTGTGTGCTTCCCTTTTCAGCAAAACCAATAAATCCGGCTGTACTGGTTCCTACCCCTTCAATACTACGTGGTGAATTATCATATTCTTCCACGTAAACTCCTGGTGAAAAATAATCTGCCATATTCTTTCCCCTTTCAACTTAATTCTTTCATACTATTACTTTCATTTGTCCCGGAACTGTAATACTGATACATCCTCCATAACTGCACATCAGTTTACTCTCCGAAGTAAGACAAGGTTTCCCTCCGATTAACACTGTCGGTTTTGTGGGAATCCATGTTCCTGCAGCCACCATCATACATGGCTGAGGTGTTAAAACTCCCAAGGCTGCTGCTGTTGCTGCTGCAACTTGAGGATTAGATAAGGTGGTACACATACCAAAGGGCGTAATATTTATTGGTGTACTATCCTGAATGGTTGCCGCCGGTTTCCCCTCTGCCAGGCAGGTCACCTGTGAAGTTGCATTAAGATTTCCCGGGGCTGTTCCAAAAGTACACATACAAACAGCTCCACTGGCAACAAGTTGTCCCATAATTTCTCCTTACTCTAAAATTGTTTTTTCCGGTTTCCTGAAATCCAGGATCCGAAATTTTACTTCTCCCCCTACCACATACCGAAGAAGATAAATCAGATAATCCCTATTGTCCCTTACTCGAATACAATAGCTTCCATCCTCCTTTACCATTCCAAATATAATACGTGCGATGGGAGAATTGACGGAAAATGTTTCTACTAAAGGCTCTTTGATCTTCAATCCGGAATCCACTAACTCCTTCTCTACCTCAAATCTCTCATAGGTTTGTTCTTCCATATGAATCAGCCCATAATACCGATTTTCCATATTTGATTGCCTTGTTTTAAATAATTTCATAATCCTCTTTCGTTCATCAAAGGAATTAATAGAACAATGTGAGGGTTCAAGGCTTACCGCTTCCAGATGGGAGATTCCGGAAAGTTTGCCTGTGAAACTGATCACCGGCTCTCCTTTGGAGATATCCTCTGACGGTATCAGAAAAACCTCCTGAGTTGGTATCGCAGAATCCATATTCTCATAGCAAATACTAACTTTTATTTCTTCATAACCATAGGCTCTGACTCTAAACTTTCGATTTATTCGTTCAAAATTAATAAAAGCATATATCCCGTCTCCCCGGTACAAAGGAAATAGCTCTTTTTCATCCTCATAGAAGTGAACATCTCTTTCCCTGACCTCATATCCGGTGGTAGTATCCAGTAAGCGAATCAATAAATCCAGTCTATGATGAATAATCGCTGCTTTCACCTTCTTCTTTTACCTCCCTTCTTCTCCTGCAATCTGCAGTCCGATATTAACATCCACAACTCTTGGAGTATCAATAATAACTTCACTGGATAGAAATACAGGTGCCGCCTTATAAAACAGGCTGATCTGATATGGCTTGTTGATCGCCTGCCACACCCTTACCTTCTCCTCCAGACTTATCTTCGCCTGAGACAGTACAATGGGAGGTTCCTGGGTATCTAACCATGACTGCAGTTGATTTGGAAGAACAGAATTGTTATCATTTACAATCTGTGCCACTCTTCCAATAATTTTTTGTATATCTGGTGCCTTCAGACCCATCTGAGAGGAACCATTGATAAATACCATATAGTAAAGTCCATATGGTCTTGGCGGCTTTTTCAGCTGTACCCTGCCTTTTTGTAAAAACGGTGGCTGGGTAACCTCACTTTCTTCCCTGATATCATAAAGATATAGTCCCAAAATATAATCAACATCCTGGTCTGCAGGGGAAGAAATTTCAATATTATTAGGAGAAGGAATAGGCTCCGGACACATTTTCTGACGCAGAGTGCGTACAATATGTGCACTTACGTCTGCTATAATAGGATAATCAGCCATCTATTCTTCTCCTTCCGTAATTTGTTGATATAATTCTTCTGCCTCTTCATACATTTTTTCAGTTAAGCAGATTCCCATATTTATTTTTTCCAGATAGAAAACTCTGCATCCAAACAGGGAAAGTAGATCCTCTTCCCCCAAATAAAGATCGCTTTGGTAAATCGGTCTTCTTTGTAATGTTTCTGTTTTATCGGGATAGGTTAAAAGACCGGTATCATTTGCTTTGATATGGTAGGTCTTACTTCCTTTGGAAAGAGTAACCTCCTTCCTGGAATCATCAAAAATGTACCGATAATCTAAAAGCTTTGCCACTACGCGTAAAGGTGCATATTTTCCTTCTCCTCTTTTTACGCATTGAAATACTGCTGTATTGCCATTATTTACCGGTATGGTTTGCTGCAGTCCGGTTGTGTCAGCGCTCGATCTCTGACTGTCCCTTCCCCCTTCTTCCTTTGCCGTGGTCTGATCATTTTCTGCTTTCTCACTATTGGTCTTTTGGTTATTTGCTTCCTCGTAATAGTCCTCATAGTATTCATCAAACAAATCCCTTAAGGAAATGTAGCCATCTTTAAGCAGAAAATCTACCACGACTATTACCTGTGCCTTTTCTTCATTTTTTAACTTCGTAAAGGGATCACCATAATATTCTTCTATCTGCTGATTAACTCTGACAGCTTCCAATGAGCCTGCTCCTGCACTTTCTCCCTCTTTTTTATAAAACTCACTATTTTGACTTTCCTCTGCTGCTGCCTGTGCCTCTTTTGCAATCCTATCCTTCCCACTTTCTGTGGCTGTAGCTGCAATTTCCTTTAACGCCTCCTCTGCTCCTAAGGCTTCCAAAGCGTCCAGCGTATTTCCTATTTCTTCTTTTCCTTCTGCTAATCCCAGCAATGCCTCCTGCTTCATGGATTCAATTTGATTTAACAAGGTGGAATTACCTGCCTGATTGTGGGCCTTTGCTTTGTCCGACTCTGAACTATCCGGATGTTCCAGAATGCTTTGCAGCTCCTGTTGTTTTTTCTCCATCTCTTCATCTAATAGTTCTATGGTTGCCATTTTCTTTTTGGCCAGTGCCAAATCATTTTCATCCAGCGCCTGCTGATACTCTGTCATCAATTCTTCTTTGGATGCTTCCAGCTTATCCATTTCAGAGGCCAGTTCTTCATTTTCTTCTATAATTGCTTTTGCCTTTTCCAGCAACCAAATCCGATATTCATCCAGGCTTTCTGCTGCCTTGGTACGAAAAGCATCCTGCTTTACCAATCCTTTTAATCCAGGAATAGAATCCAGTCTGTCATAGATCCCATTTAAGGCATCTTCCGGTACTTGTCGTTTCGTCTGTGCACTAATCATGAACTCTAACTCCTGAAGTGCTGTATTCGTCGACGTTTTTTGTCGATTCAGGGTCTGTTCTATTGCAGCCTGACTCACTCCATTGGCTACCGACACTTTATATTCTTCGCCAACTCCACCACTGACTTGACCTTTGTATTTTTCTTCTGCTTTGGGAAGCAGCTGACTTTCAATCATTTGAAGTTCTGCACCTTCCTGTACTACCAAATCATCCTGGATATTAAACAATAGCTCCAGTTCCTGAATAATTGCTTCCGCTCCTATCCCGGCCTGATTGATTACCTGCATGGACTTTTCATATTCCATATTTTTAATTATCGTACTTCCTTTTTCCAGGCTGTTTCCTATATGATTGGTATAGCTTGTCTGACAAGCTTGAAGAGAGGAAGCAATGGCGTCTAAAACACCACTGTTTTCTACGAACTGTTCTCGTTCTTTTCGGATTGTTTTCCCTTTTTCTTCCTCTGTTGTCCCTTCTTCCGTTGTCTCTTCTTCCGTTGTCTCTTCCTCTGTTGTTTCTTCCTCTGTTGTTTCTTCTTCTGTTGTTTCTTCCTCTGTTGTTTCTTCCTCTGTTGTTTCCTCCTCAATAAGCAGAATGTACTCTTCCTTATCATATTCAGAACCGGTACATACTTCCTGCAATGCATTTAGAAGATGATTATCGGACTGACTTAACTGATACAAAACCTCAGCCCGCCGTTTGGAATCTACCTTTTCCATAATCTTTACTACAATCTCAGCCAGTTCTTTTTTTTCTGCTGTTACAAGAGAGGTGTACAGAGTTTGAAGACCATTCAGCTGTCTATCACACTCCGTAGTAACATCATTTCTTACCTCTTGTTCAAAAAATTTCTTTAGCTGATCATAATAATATTTCTTTACTCCTGTATCTTCTGCGGAAAACTGTTCTTCAAATTGCTGCTTGATCGCTTCCAATTCTTCCAGTTCATAAAGATTATAAGGCTCCTTGATATTAAAAATATTCATAGGATTACCGGTAAGGGCAGAACGGGTAATCCCATCCTTAAAGGTATAGTATTCTACCTTTAAGTTCTTCATTTCCTCAGGCATCACAATCCTACCTGTCTCTGAAATATCCTCTAAACCCAAGGCATCTGTAATATCAAACCAGGCACCTTTTGCCAGTTCAGATTTATAGTACACCTTGCTTTGCTCCTCCTTGGAAGCACTTTGTAAAGCAGTCTCATACAGAGTATCTGTCATGCTCTGTATATGAATCAGATGGGTTCCTATAAAAATTACAGAATCCTCAATAGTAGTTTTTGATGAAAACTTTTCAAAGGTAATAGAAGGCTTTTCCTCTCCCTTTACCTTTAAAAGATTTCCTGCGGAAAATATTGTCATGGAAATACCTAGTACCAGTATAATTATCAGTATTCCAATCCCCTTTTTACCTATTTTCATCCGCTGTATCCTCTTTTTTTATCTTTGTATTTACAGTATCAAAATATCCATTGTATAACAGATTTTCCTGATCATCATAAAATTCAATGATTAGCTCATCCAAACTATCTGCTAATAATCCCAAATAGTGGAATCCTTCCTTCACCGGTACTTTTTCTTCCTCTCCCAGGATTTGCCCTTCACCTAAAAGAATCCGATAATAACCTATTTTTTCTATGGGTTCTGTTTCTAAGTTAAGAGTAACCATCCCGGTCAAGGGATTACGGGTATAACGGTATGTTCCTATTACCGAATCCTCACTTCTTTCTGCTTTGTACTCCTGTATAATCGACAAAGATCCACTATTACTTTCCGGATTGATTACACAATCATCTACAAATTCTTCATTAGCGTAAAAACGAAGCTTTACTTCCTCAACATCTGACAGTGCTAACTTTAGATGTCGAATATTATTGGTAATCTCTGTTCTTTCTCCAATCTGCCGGTTATTGCACCACAGTTCAAAATGAGTAATGGGAATGGGAAAGTCTACCGGAAGATTTACACTCAGACGAAATTCCTGATTTTGTACTATAGATTCCAGATAGTATCTTGCTCCATCCGCATAAACCGCTTCCACACTGCTTCGCCCCGCACCACCCGTAGAGAGAAGTGCTGTAACGCCACCACAGGTAAGACGATCAAAGGCATAAAGAGTGTTGCTATATTCTGCCATAGCCTCCAGCATTTCCATCTGCAGTTCTTCATATTCATCCAATAAGGAAAAATATTCTTCCTGACTTAACTCTCCCAGACGATATAAAATTCCATTCTTATCCAATTCCTTTTTACAATCTTCTATACTTTCTTTAGAAGTATCATAAGCTTTTCGCAGACTCACTAAATTATTGTACTCCGCTTCAATTCTTTGTTCCAATTCCGTCTTTTGATTCTTCTTTTCCAATACTGCATCCTGATATCCTAAGGCTGCTTCAAATAAGGAATAAGACGAATCCTCCACATAACGAATTCCTGAAATTTCTCCCTTAAACCATTCCTTTGGTATCTTAATAAATAAAATTCTAATATTTCCCTGCCAGGGCTCATCAATAGCCTTTAAAAATTCATCATACTTTTGCTTAAAAGCCGGGCTGTCAATCTTTTCCCCTGCAAGAGCTGTTTTAACATAG
This sequence comes from Lachnospiraceae bacterium, assembly GCA_017520155.1. Taxonomy (GTDB): domain Bacteria; phylum Bacillota; class Clostridia; order Lachnospirales; family Lachnospiraceae; genus SFDP01. The sequence goes on along the minus strand of JAFXGR010000073.1, from coordinate 10,180 downwards.
TCAGAAATATAGCCCATTTTATCCCCATATTGATTCTCCATTAACTGATAGTTAGTTTCCAGGGATATTTTCTGGGTAATGACATTCATTCCGGTTTCATAAAAGGTTGCATCGCCATCCAAAGTACTTTGGATGAAACCGGGAAGCTGACTTCTTGATAAATCCAGCCAGGCAAATTCTTCTTCAAAGGAATAGCCGGTAGTTACATCTATACCACAAAGCTGTGTCATTTTTTTCTTCGCATCTATCAGCTTGCCTTCTTCTGCTATCTGCCTACTTGTAATACTTTTTATTTTTTCCTCCAGAGAATCCAAATCATCCCAAGAACGATTTCCTGTTTTTATTTCCAGACGTGTTCTGTCTGCTCTGTTTTCTAATTCCTCTAAGCGCTCCCTGTAATAGGTAAGATATTGTTGTGATACTACAATCTGAGTATAGAGCGTATTTACCTTTTCCTGATCTGCCAGCTTCTGATCCGAAAGTTTGTGCTTTAACACATCCAGCTCAGCTTCCAGCTGGATAGGCTTAAAGGTAAACTCATACTCCTCCTCCAAATTAGCTTTTTCTGGAAACTGAAAATTAAGCAGGGGAGACCAACGAAAGGTAGACATATTTTTCTTTTTCAGCTGGATAGTCTTTATTGCCTGAGTTAATTCCACTTCTTTTAAGGCCAGCTCACTTTCCAGCTTTAAATAATCAGCACTGTTATTTACTGCCAGCTTACAAGCCGCATCTCTTGTAAGCTTCTGTTCTGCTGCCATTACCGGCAATGCTTCTAATAAAATCAAAAGCATGAAAAACAGCGAAACAATTTTCCTTTTTATCATTCCTGTTCCCCTTCCTCTGTTTCAATGGTATAGAACAAAAATCCCTGTTCGTCACCATCCTTTACAAAGGTATATATTAGTCCATCCTTGTAAAAAGAGATAATGGAAACTATGTAACTCTCATCAAAGCTTTCTACAAGGCTATAATCCGTAAAAATCTCCTCTGTATTCAAGCTTACCTTTTGAATCGGAGAATCCGATAAGGATGCTTTTTTATTAATGGCAATAGCCTCTGACAGAGTAACTGAAGAATTTCCCTCATAAATCTTATATTCAAAAAGCTGTTCCAAATCCTGAATGGAAGAATAGGTACTGCTTCCGTAGCTGATGGTATCCTTTAGTACCAAAACTTTTTCAATACGATTGGAATCATCTAAAGATTCATTATTACTTTTTGCCAAATACATGGCTTCTATATCTTCCATCCAAACTACCAGTTCCTCTTGTGCCTCATACACCTGTCTGTCTCCGGCATAATATTCTCCAACCTGTCCTACATCTTTCTTAAGCAATTCACTGTACAAAACTTCATTGGCTTGAAAACTTCCCTGATAAATAAGATTATTTCCATTATCGTAGAGCTTTCCACTTCCCTCTCTGACACCTCTTACGAAGTCTCCATCATAGTGTAGACTGCCGTTTTCACGGTAAAGCTTTCCCTTCCCATGATACTCATTTTGTTCAAAATTTCCTACATAAGTCTGAATTCCTCCGGGATAATAACTGGTACCAGTTCCCTGATATTGATTATTCTCAAAATTCCCCTGATATACCACATCTCCTTGAGGAGAATATAAGGTTCCAAAGCCATTAACTCTGCCCTTCTCCACATTTCCCTCATAAGCCAGATATCCGGATTCTCCTTTGATTTTGACTCTTCCTTTTGAAAAACGAAGAAGGATAGAGTCGTAGGAATAGGTAGGAATTCCGACATTAACCTCCTTTACAAAAAAAGACTGCCTCAACGTAAAAAGATAAAAAATACTGACCAGTCCCAGTACCAGCATAGTTGCAAATATCAGTCTGCGACTGATTAACCATCCAAACACTTCATAATAATCACGTTTGTGTCTGGGCTTAATATTTAAAATAGAGGAAAAGAAATTTCGAATTCCTGCAATTAGTCTGGTACGAATAAAATTCCAGCTTGTCCACAATCTTATTTTCGATACCAGGGGTGTTATTTTTGCTTTTGCTGTAGCCAGCAATACACTAAGCAGGTTATTACCCATTACTTCCTTCCTCCCTTCCTATTACTCTTTTTCCCATAATTCAAAGCTAATGTCTCCACCATAGGATTGATTCAAATATTTCTGACAGGTAAAAAGATACCATTTTGCAATCTCATCCTGAGGATTTTCTCTTATTATTTCAGAAAAGCTGCTTCTGGCAAGATAAAAATCATACTCATAAAATAACGCTATTGCATTCTCAAATTTCTTCGTATTGGCTGCTTTTCGTTTTCTTTCTTCTTCCTTACAGGCGTCCAAAACCTCATAAAGATTCATTCGTTCTTCCCCAAACTGAATATATCCGATATAGCGAACTCCCGAATTGATTCCTTCTCTGTTTTTTACCGTCTCTGTAATGGCCATTTTGACACCTTTGGCTTGCAGCCAGAAGCCTAATTTTTCCAAGCGTTCCATTTTCCTGTAGAAAAGGAAAGAAAAGCATTGACTGTCACTGCCTGCTACCCCATAAACATAGTGATCGTAATGAAGCAAGATGCCTGTTTGAAAATGCCCATAAGCCTCTGTCTGCTGGAATTCCTTCATGAAGTTAATTCCAAACTCTGTGCTCCCTGTGCATTCGCGAAGGAATAATATTTTCATATTTTTCAAGTTATTACTCCCTGATAAGAAAAGTCCCTCTAATTTTTCCTTATGCTTTTCCATCAATTCCACATAACGGTTAATCTGGTGCATGGTAGGAATATTCATATGAAAAGCTTTTGAAGTATTTACCATAGCCAAAGTACCGTACAGCTCAATAGCATCTCCACTTTTTACCTCTGTAATAGATTCTCTTTTCAAAATTTTTTCAACATTTTTGGGGGCAAAACGATAACATGATTCATAAAGCTGAAATTTCGCATAATTAATTCTGGAAATTCTCTTCTTAATATCAAGAAGTGAGTTCCACATGGTCTCTATATCTTTTCCATAGGCCCTTTCTTTTCTGATATTATCATCTCCTGCAGCCAACAAAAGTATAGCTTTTTGAAGTCCTTTTAACTCTCTTGCCTGCAATAAAACCAAAGCGATAGTCAACATACTTCCTATCATAAAAATCAGAGTTCCATAGCCCAGGTATCTTTCCAGTTCCTGATTTCCCACTGAAGTTTCTGTTTTTAATAAGCCCACATAGCAGTAATTGGAAGAAATCCCTTCTTTATCCGATACGGCTATTACAAGATGCCTCTTTCCCTCCAGCCATACTTCCACTGCCCCATTGTCATATCCTTCTTTTATCAGTTCCAGCAGGGGAAGCACTGCAGTCCCATATTGATAAGCCACATGCTCCATATTTTTGCCGGTACTGCCGACCATAATTCTGTTATCCTCCAGACGGACCAGTGCCAAGGAGTAGAGCATTCGATTGGGTCCCTCCTCCTTTAAAAAGTCCTCCATTTGCTTCCACATTTCATCGTAGGTTTCATTTTCATGAAAGCTGTCCTCTTTTACAAAGGCTTTATAGTTTGGTCCAATCTGCCGTTTTAATTCCTCCAGGTAATATATTCCAAACTTTTTATTTTGGGAAAGTACCGCATCCTGAGCCACCCTATAGGTGACTGCCACTCCGGATACCGTTACTACCAGCAAAATTATTTCTACAATGACAATCGTATATAGGGTATGACTTCGATTCTTTAATACTATGCTTATAAGAATTAACACCGCATAACCGGCCAACAATAGCTCCCCATAAAAAAATAGCTGCTGCCGTTGAAAGCCCAGTGTTTGTTTCAAGGATAATTGTCTTTCATAATAAGCATCCAATATTTCCTGAGACAATAGAAAATGTTCCTTGCCCACCCCATTATCCAGGCGAATCTTATACTCTTCGTTATCAAAGGACGCTTCCACAATTTTTCTATTTTGCGGGGCCTCGCTCATTCTTACCATTTTAAGAAAGACAGCCTCTTCCTGTTTTGGACCTCCTTCTTTCGTTATCTCCTTTTTGTCTTCCCGGCTACCTTCTTTTATCTCTTCCGAAAGAAGGCTTCGCATATTCTCCTTTTCTTCCAAAAAATAGGTTACAGCCTTATCTCCTCCTTCTGCAACCACAGTTAGATAAAAACCATCCTCCTTGGCTGTAAATCCGGTAAGCTCTCCCTTCTCCTTGGGAACAAGAGGACCACTTTCCTCTATTGGCTGGAGTGTTTCATCTAATGCAATAATACGATAAGTGCCTTCTGCTTCTTCCAGCAGGAGAAACAGATTGTCCAAAAAGGAAAGTCCCACAAACGTAAGATTACTTTTATAGCTGCTTCCTTTAAATAAATTTACCACCTGATGATTCTCATTAATATGGTAAACCACACTTTCTTCTTCCCGATTATCCATAATATAAAAGCTGTTTCCTGCCTGAATACCGCCCTGGCACAGATTCATACTCTCCTTATCGCTCCAGTCAGCCCCATCAAAAAAGGCCAAAATAGCCACCGTAGCCAGCCACAAAACCCCTAATATTATGGGAATTGTTTTTTTCACTTTCTTCTCCTCCTACTGTAACAAACTCTGAGTTCCTATTTTCTTAAATCCGTTAAAAAGAATTCTAAGCCATGGTATCTCTCCCCAAAAAAGCTGGGATACCAAAGATAGAAGTGCCAGAGCAATTACAATGGTACACAGAATAAAAAATATCCTGTGCAATACTTCCTGATATTTTCCCAACATGGCTTTAATCTTTTTTCGAAACCCTTTTTGCTGTCTGGGGCTTGCTGTAAGTTTAAGATCACGATATATCTCCACAAAACGTCCATAGCTTTCCCGTCGTATCTTTTTTTCCAATACCCGGTAGGTAAAGCCCTTGGAAGAAGCTTTGGATTCCAGCAATTCCTTTAATAATATGGCACAAAAAAGAACACAATCTTTTTGGCTTCTTTTTTCATCCAGATCTTTTAAATCAAGATAGTAGCTCCAATAAATGCTGCCATCCTTTGCCAAATGAATCTGTCTTTGCTGCAAGATCAGATACAGTACCGGATACGGCAGTGCTGACTCCATGCACTGTAAGATCAGATTAATGCAGATTTCCTCACTCTCTCTAAGAGAACGTCCGGTACCCATATAGAAATCCATTATAGGCCTCTCCTGCCTATATTCAAACAGCATACAGAAATCTCCCTTGTCTGAAAAGCTGTCAATATAAGAATTCACGGCCTGCTTTCCTGCCTGTTCGAATACTTGAAGATATTTTCTTGCAGTTTTATGATCCTTTATTACCAACAAGGTATAGGGAATTTCTCCACCGGTATTTAGATCCTTACAAATATAGATATCATTTACCTTCCCCTGAAATACAGTCCGGATACATTCCAGTTCCATTTTATTCGACTGATAAATCATTCCCCTTCTTCCCTTTCTATCCCATTTGTCCTGCTATGCCTGATCCGGCATCAGTTCCTCCTGCCGTTTTACAATAGCATAAGCATAGGTACAAATTATCGGCTGTTCCGCACAATAAATGCGGATTTCATATACTCCTTCTTTAGAAGGTGCTGTATATACACCATCAGTAGTTATTTCACCACTTCCCGGTTCTGTTAGTTCATAAACGATACCACAGTGTTCCATATTCTTAAACTTTACCTTAAAATAATGGCTGTCTTTTGTTCCCAGTACTACTGTAGGTGTATCTGTATAGATACTCATTTCCTTCAGGTTATTTTCTATTTCCAATTCATTGCCTGAAGGGAAACGAATTGCTACCCAGCGATAGGTCAACACAAGAGAATCTACATTTTTTAGCAGCTTAGCTGCCACAATAAAGCTTCCTCTGTCATTTAATACCTTTACCGCAGTCTGTGCATCTACTCCTATGGCAGTCTCTCCTTTAAACAACTCCGGATTTCCATAAATAGTATTTTTAATTCCTGTACCTCTAGCTTCATCAGAGGTAATATATTCATAGCCGATTTCTACATATACATTTCCTGCACCCAGACCATGCATAATTTCTCCGGAATAACGGATGTCTCCCTTTTTGGCATTTTCCCCCAAGGGAACTTCAAGAATTCCGGATGCAAATTCCGGCTTTCTTTCTTTTTGTTTTCCTTCCTGTTGCCCCTCTCCTTCATCTTGAAGAAAAAGACGATTCTTCAAAATCTCCGGATCTTTTTCAAAAAATTCCAAATAGTCATTTCTTAAGCTCTCCTGTGCCGGAGCAATAATATAATTCTTACTATTCAGTTCCTTAATGTCTTCAATTACATAGGTGGTTCCGGTTCTTACCAAAAATAAATCTGCCAGGCGAATATAATCCTTTATCCCACCCATAGTTTTTATTTCCAGACTCATCCGACCAATAGCTCTGTTTACAATGGATTTTGGACTTTCCTTAGAAAGAAGAATATCTACGGAAACTCCGGCAGGTGCAAATATGTCTTCTCCATCTATACGTGATACCACACTACCGCTTTTTAACACTACACTGGTACTATCATTTTCACAACGCTCCACGTACATCCAATACTCTTTTTGAATTTTTTCTCCACAAAAAAGCTTTACTCCCTGACAGGAAATCTCAACCTCATGTCCCCCTTCAGCAGATAAAAATACGGGTGTCTGTAATCTGGCCTGATAATCTAAACTCCTGCTCTCCTCAGATATCTTCTCAATTTCCAGTACCAGCTTAATATTGTGCCCCTTACTTACCAAGGATGGAAGCAGAATACGCACCTCATAATCTTCTGTAGAAAGAAGACTCAGCTGGGTTAAAAACTCAGTCTCCATCATAAATTCTTCCGGATCATCCTGAGTATCCATCAAAAACAGTTGATAGCCCTCACTAATCCTGTTATACTCATATTCCTTTCCTTCCTCCAAAGATGCCTGATTCATAGTGTAAACCGTATGTACCTCTTCCTCTGCATAGCGAAGACAAAGGGCTGCCTGCTCCGTCACAAGTGTATCAAAGCCCTCAATGGCCGATAATTTCTTTACTACAGAGCTATCAATAATAATTTCTCTTCCCATTCCATCGATAGCAACTCCGCTTTCCACCATAATAGAAAGATCATCCAAATTAAATACTCCACAGCCACAGACAATACCGGAACCATACATTAAATTATTGATAAATCTTCTTTTGTTATTAAAATACGTCTGTTCTGCCTGAAAATCTGCGGAAACCAACATCTTCCCAGGATAATACCGATTCCTCTCAAACGGATATAGCTTTGCGTTTTTCATTTTTTTCCCCTTTGTATTTTATTTTTCCTTTAGATACACTCTATATTTTTCTACAATATTCGTCTTCCTATTATATCGTTTTTGAAAGTATCCTGCAAATATTAATAAGAAATTAGTATCCTTTGTTTTCCTTTTTGTCATTTGGGTATCTTCTCCCTCTATCTTTGCAAAAGATATCCATAAGTCCCAAATTCTGCTACAAAAATACTCTTTCCCTGTTTTATGTATTCCTGTCGGATACTTCGAATAATCTGGCTCATTCCTACTTTTGTTTTTTCTTCTGCCGCAAGAAAAACAGCATTTAATATTACATTTTTAATGGAACCGCCGGAAAATTCAAAATTCTTTGCCAGGAAATCAAAATCAATATCCTCCCTTGGCACATCCTCTGTAAGGCAGCTTTCCCATAATTCTTTTCTGACTGCTTCATCCGGCATTTCAAAATGAACCAAATACCGAATCCTTCGCATAAATGCCTCATCAATGTTTTTTTGCAGGTTACTGGCCATAATAACTACTCCATCATACTGCTCCATCCTTTGTAAAATATATGCAACCTCCGCATTGGCATAGCGATCCTTGGAATCATTAACCTCACTTCGTTTTCCGAAAATGGCATCTGCCTCGTCAAAGAACAGAATACTGCTACTTCTTTCTGCGGCTATGAAAATCTCCTCCAGTCGCTTTTGTGTTTCTCCAATATATTTATCAACCACCTGTGACAAATCCACACTGTACAGGGGAAGATTTAAGCTGTTTGCAATTACATGGGCAGCCATGGTTTTTCCCGTTCCCGGAGGCCCGGTAAATAAGGCTGATACCGTTTTCCCATAGGGATATTTTTTCTCCATCCCCCATTGGTCGTATACCTGATAGCGATAGGTAATATGGGAGACGATATGACTGATAATGTCTTTTTGTGTCTTGGGAAGCCTTAATTCCTCCAGGGTTTGAGGGGATTTCTCCTTCTTCAAGGTTCCCATTGCATCTTCTGTAATAAAAAGCATACATTCCCTGTAGATTCTATCCTGTGTCAGAGGCTCCCTTTCCTGTAAAAAAGCCAGCCTGGAGGCTATCTTTCTGATTTCTTCACCGTTTAGCCTAAATTTGGAGCTCAAAATTTCCTCCTCCAAACCCTGAATCCCCCATAAATCACTAAATCCCTTCCATAAGGCAAATCGTTCCTGCCTGCTTAAGGAATCCAATGAGATTTGTCCCACAAATCGATTGGTTTCCTGTGCCAGATTTGTCCCACTGTCACTACTGACAAAAATAGGATAGTCAGCTTCCAGAAGGGGCAAAATTACCTCCTGCAGAAGGTAAGTAGTATCCCACCCCGTTTTTTCTTTTATGCTCTGTTCTATTCCATAAATACATAAGGCACTTTCCTGCAAAAGAATCTCTCTTTTTAAGAGCCATACAACCTCTTTTAATTCCTTCAGCTCCAAATACCCCAACTGCTTTCCGTTGATTTCCAGTAAGGGGAAATCATATTTTTCACAAAGATATCTTACCAGGTGGCGTTTCCCGCACCCCCGTTCTCCCTGTAGGTGAAAAAGCTTTACTCCCTCTAAAAAAAGAGTTTCCAGTTCCCCGGCTTGACTCTTATGAAACCACAAATGCGGTATTGTTATAGGTATTTCAGGGTTTGTAAACAACTCCATATCCTCTTGCAACTGATTTTCCCCCGACAGATAGCTATAGATTCTTTCATCCATAGAAAAGGAAGCTCTTAAAAAGGAAGTCTTCTTTTTTGACGATCTCAAGATTTTTGACAACCTTTCATAAGTTCTCTTTTGCTTTTGATAGGAGAAAATCTCTTCTTCCTCTTCTTCCTCTTCTTCCCACAAAAGCTGTACCAATTCCATGGTAACCTCTTCTCCCGTTCCCAGCCATCGGAACAATTCCTTTAACCTGGGAAAAGTATATACTGCCAGGGTCAGCTGCAATATTCTTCTTGCCACCTTATCATATTCACAAATCTGGCAAAGACGCTCAAAGGGTATGGTAATCCCTTCTCTTCTTGCCTGATTTATTTGTCTGATATAGTATCGTTCTGCTTCCCATGCTTCTTCCTTCGTATTGTGTGGAAGAAATTCCCTTACCTGATAGGGCAAATCATCTCTTTTTTCAATGACGCTACCAATCATGGACAAGGTCAGATTATTTAAAATTACAAGCCACTGATGCATTTTATCTTTTTCCTTTTCATAAAAAAGTGCATTTATACACTATCCGTCAAATATACGAACTTCTCTTTACTATATCTAATATGGTTTTAAATCAAATGTTCCATACCAAGACGTCAGCCCTGCAAGGAAGGCTTCTTTGATTCTCTTCTTCTGTGTTTCACCTTTCTCCTGCATATAGGGCAGCTTTTCTATTTCTTCCCACACCTGCTCCCTTGTCATTCCCGCCGCATCCATCATGGCATCAAAGACAACCCACAATTTATTATTAAAATTTCTCCTGTTATCTTTTGAATAAAATTCCTGTTTAGACATTCCATCTGTAATATAGTCATCATTAGGGGTGTATTTATCATTCTTGCCACTGGCATTCGCCATACTAAAGCCAAAAAAGTAAAGATTCATAAGAGTTCGTATTAATACGGAGGGTGCATGATTGCTTGCTCCCCAAATACCCTGAAGACGGAGTGTGTCTTCATTAGTCTTCGTTTCGGCATTATCTATAATGCTGTAGACTGTCATCTTCATGGTTTCCTTCTTAAACTGCTTCATCCCTTCCTCTGTATTAATATCAATCACTTGCGAGGTACCGGAAGCATATTTTTTTAGTTCCAGGATTCGTTGTAGCAAGGCAAAGCGTGCCGCCCGGTCCAGATAAGGCCTCATGGACTTTTCTATTTTTTTCTCATCTAATGCCTTAATCTGGTCTGCAGTTTCTTTTGGGATACAGCGAAAGCCATAAAGAGTT
>JAFXGR010000072.1 GCA_017520155.1 Lachnospiraceae bacterium | reverse complement strand
GGGATATATGGTGTTTTGTGAGGGGATTTCACCTTCTAAAATTTTAACCTTAACTTATACGGTAGCCGCCACAAGAGATATGGAGGAGAGATTTCTCTCTGTTTTTGGAAAAGAATATGATAAGATGCTGGAGTTTCGTACCATTAATGGAATTTGTGCAAAAATTATACAGGAATATGGAGCGAAAATCGGAAAACAGCCCTTTGAATTAATCACCGAGGAAAAAAAGATAGGGAGAATAGTGGCAGAGATTTTAAAAAATCACGGTATTGATTTTCCAACAGAAAGTGATATTAAGACAGCGAAAACCTTAATTACTTATTGTAAAAATATGATGCTGTCAAGGGAAGAAATTGAAGCTTTGGGAAAGAAGGAAGGACTCTCTCTGTTTTCTATATTTGAACAATATAATACCTATCTTCGAAGTAATTCTCTGATGGATTATGATGATCAGATGATGTATGCTTATCGAATGTTAAAAAGTGACGTCTCATTACTTAATTCTTATCGTCAAAGATATTCCTATCTTTGTGTAGATGAAGCACAGGATACCTCTAAAATCCAGCATGAGATTATTGGACTTTTAGCAGGAGAAAACGGAAATCTTTTTATGGTAGGAGATGAGGACCAAAGTATCTACGGATTTCGTGCTGCTTATCCTGAGGCTTTGCTTCATTTTGAACAAAATCATAGCAAAGCAAAAGTTCTTATAATGAATCGTAATTACAGGTCTAACGCCAGAATTGTAGAAGCGGCAGACCGCTTAATTCAAAAAAACCAGCTTCGCCATGAAAAGAGAATGAAGGCTACAAGAGATTACGGAGAGGAAATATCATATCCTGAGGTAAATACCAGAGCCGGTCAATATTCCTATTTATTAAAAATAGCAGAACAAGGGGAAAAGCAAACTGCTGTATTATATCGTGAAAATGAAAGTATTCTTCCCTTGGTGGATGAGCTGGAGAGAAGAAAAATTCCTTATGGAATAAAAAGTGTGGATATGAGCTTTTTTACCCATCCTGTGGTAATGGATATTACCAATATATTTTTGTTTTCCCTGAACCCCTTTGATACAACTCTTTTTTTGCAGATTTATTATAAATGTAAAACTTATTTAAAGAAGAATCAGGCAGAAATGATGTGTAGAATCAGTGAAGAAAAAAAGATTCCTGTACTTGAGGCTTTAGATCATCTGGAGGGTATCAATGGAATAATCAGGGGAAAATGTAAGAGTCTGCAGACCAATCTTCGGAAAATGAAAAAGGAGGATCCGGGAAAAGCGTTATTTCGGATTACCTCGCTTTTGGGATATGAAGAATATATGGAACGAAACGGTATGGATGAAAATAAGCTGTTTATCCTAAAAATGTTGGCACAGAAAGAAACTACCATTTATGGATTTTTACAACGATTGGATTATTTGTCTCAGCTGTTAAAAACTAGAAGGGGATATCAGAGAGAAAGGTTTATCTTATCCACCATCCATTCCTCCAAGGGCTTGGAATATGAGCAGGTATATTTAATGGATATTTGTGATAGTGTTTTTCCCAAAACAGTGGGAAGAGATCATACGAAATCAAAACAGCAGGATCAGCAGGAGAAGGAGGAGGAACGTCGCCTGTTTTATGTGGGGATTACCAGAGCAAAAGAACGATTATTTATTTTTCGCATAAAAAATGAGAGTTCCTGTTTCCTTAAAGAAATATGTCCTGAAAAAAAGGAAGGAATGCCCAGGGCAATGGCAAAGAATGATTCAAGTAATTTTGGGGATATTCCCGGACTTCGGGAAAGAAGAAAAATTGAACAAAGGGGAAGTTCTTCGGAATATGGAGAATTAAAAGTGAAGGTACCGGAGGTTTTAGTTATTGGACAAAAAGTTGTGCAGACTAAATACGGGAAAGGGATTATCACTGATGTAATTTATGAAGAAGAGAAAATTCTTAGCTTTCAGGTTTCTTTTGACCGGGGACAGAATAAGATTTTCGGCTATCCTATAGCCTTTGGGTGTGGGATGAAGCTGTTAGAAGAATAAAAACCTCAGCGTACCAAGATGGGCTGAGGTTTTTACTTTTCTCTTTAGGAAAATATGCTATGTGAATGGTATAGTTATTTAGAAACCGTTACACTAGTCCTTACCTTGAACAGGATAAGGAACAGTCATGAAATTCCTTTAGTTTTCCATAAACTTTGCCATGGATACTGTCAGTGGGAAATTCTCCATGTTCATTTTTTTCTCCCGCAGGACAGCTCATCAAAAGCTCCATCCCTTCTTCAATATGGGAAATGGGATAAAGATGAAAGAGTCCTTCCTTTACCGCTTCTGCTACTTCATCCTTTAATACAAGGTCTTTGATGTTAGAGAGGGGAATGATTACTCCTTGTGTTCCCGTTAATCCCCGTTTTTTACATAAGTCAAAGAAGCCCTCAATTTTATGGGTAACACCGCCAATAGCCTGAATTTCTCCCTTTTGATTAACAGAACCGGTAACAGCCAGATCCTGGCGAATGGGAAGTTCTGCTAAAGAAGATAAGATACAGTAAAGCTCGGTGCTGGAAGCACTGTCACCGTCAATTCCGTTATAATTTTGTTCAAAGCAGACACGGCAGGAGAGGGAGAGGGGGAATCTTTGGGCATAAGTTTGCCCTAAATATCCGGTAATAATCTGTATTCCCTTATCGTGAGTCTGACCGCTCATTCTGGCTTCCTTTTCAATATTTACAATACCGGATTTTCCTACGTAAGTGGTGGCAGTAATGCGGGAGGGAGTTCCAAAAGCATAGTCTCCCATATCCAATACGGCCAAACCGTTAATCTGCCCTACTTCCTTTCCCTCAGTATCAATAATAATGACTTCCTCCTCCAACATTTCTTCCAGTTTTTCCTTATAATAAGAACTGCGAAACTCTTTTTCTTCTATAGCTTTTTTAATATGGCTGCTTGTAATTATATCGGCCTGTTCCAGCTTTGCCCAGGTATAGGCCTCACCCAGTATTTCAGATAATTGATTAAAACGGGTGGAAAGACGATCCTGGCGTGCCACAGAACGGGAGGAATATTCGATAACACAGCATACGGCACTGACATCAAACTCTAAGGTTTGCTCCCGTTCAACAAAGCCTTTAATAAACTCTGCAATTTTTTTCATGTTGTCATTGCTGCGCTCCATTTCATAGTCAAATTCCGAACGAATTTTAAAAAACTTATGGAATTCTTCATCACATTCGTTAAGAGCCTCATAATAGAAATCACTGCCAATCATAATGACCTTTAATTGAGCAGGAATAGGCTCCGGCTTTAAAATAGGAGCCACATTTGCAGTTGACATTTCCCGAAGAGAATCCATATTGATTTCTTTTGTTTTTATTACTCTTCTTAAGGCTTCCCAGGCATGGGGAGCAGAAAGAATATCCTGAGCCTGAACAATAAGATAGCCTCCGTTTGCCTGATGGAAAAGTCCTCCTTTAATTTTCATAAAATCCGTGGTAAGGTTTCCAAACTCACTGTCATACTCAGTATCTCCCATTAAATTTGTATAAGTAGGATTAAAGGTGGTAATAACGGGAGCACCGATAGTGGCAGAATGATCCACAATGAGATTTACACGATATTTTAAGGTAGTATCTTCTTCCGATGATTTTTTATTAAGCAGGGGAAGAAGGGAGGAGAGAAGCTCAGATTGAGTTTCTTCCTGATCCATAAATTGTTCCAAATGCTCCAGCAGATCTTTTTGGATGGAATCCAAATAGGCAGTTACACGAGGATATTGGGTATAGGAAGTTTTGATTTCTTCTAAAGGCTCCTTGATTACAGAAAGTCCAATTTTTTTGTCCAGCTCTTCCAGTCTTTGGTCACATTCTTTCTCCAGCTTTTGAATTTCCCGTAAAATAGGATTGGTCTTTTCCTGAACAAGCTGAGAATTTTTATCGATGATTTCCCGATTCTTGGAAGAAAGACAGGCCAAATCATCACCTTCTAAGGGCTGTCCTTCTACCAGAGGCAAAAAGTACAGACTGGTGTCGCTTTGCTTTACAAAAAAGTCATGATCAGTAGCAATTTCATTAATTTCCTCTAACAGAAGGTTTTGATTTTTTTCAAAATCATGGATAACATCCATCTTTTGTTTCTCATAATCTTCAGAGTGAAATACTTTTTGCAGTTCTTTTTTCAGTAAAGAGACCAGTTTTCCCATATCCTCCTTAAAATGCAGTCCCTTTCCGGGAGGAAAGGAAAGAGCTAGGGGATTCTTGGGGTTTTGAAAATTATAAACGTAACACCAGTCATAGGGAACAGGCTCATTTGCCGCCTTTTTTTGGGTACTGCGGCGGGCATAGGTAGTTTTTCCCGTGCCGGAGGGACCGGACATATAGATGTTGTAGCCCTTCATTTTTACTTCCAAACCAAAATCAAAGGCTCTTAAGCCTCGTTCCTGACCTACAATTCCCTCCAGAGAAGTGAGATCAGCTGTGGTATGAAAGGAAAAATCTTCAGGTGTACAGGTGTTTCTTAGTTGAGTATAGTTTAATTCCGGGATAGTTTTCATTATATTCCTCCTTTATACAGAGAATAACTTACAAAAATATCAATTGTAAGTCTTAATTAAATTATAACGAAAAATAACTGAAAAATCCAGCTAATAAGGGAATTTTGAGCCCGGAAAAGATGTGAAGGATATTGTTGGTAACAGTTTGGCCATGACCAATTACGGACTAGTAACAGGAAGCATACTAATGACTGAATTATTACTATTGTCAAGAAAAAATACTTGACAGTACTTTTGTTTTCCTGTATGATGGCAAAGGTACATGAGAAAATAAAGTAGAAATAGGGTATTGCAGAATGGAAAAAATCGTAGAACAAGGTTTGCTGTATGATTTTTATGGTGAGTTGCTTACCCCTCATCAAAGAGAAGTATATGAGAGTGCAGTGTTTGAAGATATGTCTCCCAGCGAGATTGCACAGGAATACGGGATTTCCAGACAGGGAATTCATGATTTAATTAAGCGTTGTGACAAGCTTTTGATCGGATATGAGGAAAAACTTCAGTTGGTACATAAGTTTCTTTATATTAAAGATAAGGCACAGCAGATAGAAGCTCTTACCGGTGAACCTGAGATTAAGGAATTGGTAAAGCAGATTTTAGAAGAATTGTAGTAAGAATGAGGAATAAGATTTCATGGCATTTGAAAGTTTAACAGACAAACTACAAAATGTATTTAAAAACTTAAGAAGCAAGGGACGCCTTACGGAAGCAGATGTTAAGCAGGCTCTTAGAGAAGTGAAGATGGCTTTGCTGGAGGCTGATGTTAATTTTAAGGTGGTAAAGCAATTTATTAAGTCTGTGGAAGAAAGGGCTGTTGGTTCAGATATTATGAACGGTCTCAATCCCGGACAAATGGTAGTAAAGATTGTCCATGAGGAAATGATTTCCCTTATGGGTTCCGAGACAACAGAAATTGTCTTTCAGCCGGGAAAAGCCATTACCGTAATTATGATGTGTGGCCTTCAGGGTGCCGGTAAAACCACCACCACAGCAAAGATTGCCGGAAAGCTGATAAAAAAGGGAAAGAAGCCTTTGCTGGTAGCCTGTGACGTTTATCGTCCGGCAGCAATAAAGCAGCTCCAGGTAAATGGAGAAAAGCAGGGAGTGGAAGTATTTTCCATGGGAGATAATCACAGCCCTGTGAATATTGCTAAGGCGGCCATGGAGCATGCCGTAAAAAACGGACACAATGTGGTAATCTTAGATACTGCAGGACGTCTTCATGTGGATGAAGAGATGATGCAGGAACTGGAAAATATTAAGAAGGAAGTTACTGTTCACCAAACGCTTTTGGTGGTGGATGCCATGACCGGTCAGGATGCGGTAAATGTGGCAGGAGAGTTCCATTCCCGTTTGGAAATCTCCGGTGTTGTTCTTACGAAGATGGATGGTGATGCCAGAGGTGGTGCTGCTCTTTCCGTAAAGGCAGTAACGGGAATTCCTATTTTATATGTAGGTATGGGAGAAAAGCTGTCTGATTTGGAACAGTTCTATCCCGATCGTATGGCCAGCAGAATCCTGGGCATGGGAGATGTATTATCTCTTATTGATAAGGCGCAGGAAAATATAACTATAGATGCTGAAAAAAGCAAGGATATGACAAAGCGAATGAAAAAAGGAAAATTCGACTTTGAAGATTATCTGGAAAGCATGAAGCAGATGCGTAATATGGGAGGATTAAGCAGTATTCTTGGTATGATGCCGGGAATGGGAAGTAAGATGGCAGAGATTGAGTCTATGGTAGACGAGAAGCAGCTGGCCAGAATGGAAGCTATTGTGTTATCCATGACTCCTCAGGAGAGAACTAATCCCAAGCTGTTAAACCCCAGCAGAAAGCATCGCATTGCAAAGGGTGCCGGAGTGGATATTGCAGTGGTAAATCGTTTTATTAAACAATTTGAGCAGAGTCAGAAGATGATGAAGCAGATGTCCGGCATGATGGGTGGCAAAAGAGGAAAATTCCGTTTTCCTTTTTAACAGGACATAACTCATAACAATCCGTCCTGAATAGATACTAAACAAGAAAAATAATGAAGAAAAGGCAAAGTCCTAAGAAGAAAGGAGTCATTTAAAATGGCAGTTAAAATCAGATTAAGAAGAATGGGATACAAAAAACACCCTGTTTACAGAATCGTAGTAGCAGATTCCAGAGTAGCAAGAGATGGAAAATGTATTGATGAAATCGGAACCTACAATCCTAACGTAGAACCCAGTGAAATCAAAGTAAACGAAGAATTAGCAAAAAAATGGTTGGCAAACGGTGCCCAGCCTACAGAAACTGTAGCAAAAATCCTCAAAATTGCAGGTATTGAAAAATAAAAACATTTTGAGATATAACGCTTTTGGAGGTGGAACATGAAAGAGTTAGTGGAAGTTATTGCAAAAGCACTTGTAGATCATCCGGAAGAAGTTGTTGTAACTGAAAAAACGGAAGGTAGAAATACCAAAGTGGAGCTTCATGTTGCCCCCGGTGATATGGGTAAAGTTATTGGGAAACAGGGACGTATTGCGAAAGCTATCCGTACGGTAGTTAAGGCAGCATCTGTTGGAGATAAGACCAAAGTAGATGTAGATATTATCTAATGTAAATGTCACTAAAAATATGCTGGAAGTATATTTTTAGTGACTGTTTTTTTAGGGTGCTGCAGCAAGGGAAAGGAGAAGGGATGGAAGAAAGATTTCAGGTGGGAGTAATTTCCTCAACACATGGAATACGTGGGGAAGTTAAGGTGTTTCCCACAACAGATAATGTAAAGCGGTTTAAAAAAGGAATTACCCTGATTTTAGATACGGGAAAAGAAGAAAGACAGCTGATTGTAGAAGGGGTAAAATTCTTTAAGCAATTTGTTATTCTGAAATTTGAAGGCATTGATAATATTAATGATATTGAAAAATATAAGTCTAAATCTTTGTATGTTACCAGAGAAAATGCCATAAAGCTGAGGAAAAATGAATATTTTATTGCTGATTTAATTGGAGTACAGGTATGGGAGGATAACGGCGATTTCCTGGGAGAATTGAAAGATGTAATTGAAACAGGGGCCAACGATGTCTATGTCATAAAACAGGAAAATGGAAAAGATATTCTTCTTCCGGCCATTAAAGAGTGTATTTTATCAGTGGAAATTGAAGAGAAAAAAATGACCGTCCATGTAATGGAAGGTCTTAGAGAATAGAGAAAATAAGCAGTGGTAAAAAGCTGATCAGGGAGGAAATTGTGTGAATTTTCATATCCTTACTTTATTTCCCCAGATGGTAGAACAGGGATTAAATACCAGTATTATCGGAAGAGCCCAGGAAAAGGGGATTTTATCCGTAGAAACCATCAATATCAGGGAATTTACAATGGATAAGCATAAAAAGGTAGATGATTATCCTTACGGCGGTGGGGCGGGGATGTTAATGCAGGCACAGCCGGTTTATGATGCTTACTTACATGTGGTGGAAAAAATAAAAACAAGACAAAGACCAAGAGTAATTTATGTTACCCCTCAGGGGAAAACCTTTAAACAGGAAATGGCAAAGGAATTTGCCCTGGAACAGGATCTGATTTTTCTTTGCGGACATTATGAAGGTATTGATGAAAGGGTACTGGAGGAGATAGTTACAGATTATGTTTCCATTGGTGACTATGTATTAACGGGAGGAGAATTAGCGGCCATGGTAATGATCGATTCTATTTCCCGTATGGTTCCCGGGGTGTTAAGTAATAAGGAGTCGGGAGAAACTGAATCCTTTTCCGATAATTTATTAGAACATCCCCATTACACAAGACCGGAAGTATGGAGAGGAAAAGAGGTTCCTCAGGTTTTACTCAGCGGTCATCATAAAAGAATAGAAGAGTGGAGAAAAGAACAGTCCCTGGAAAGAACAAGAATCAGAAGACCTGATTTGTACGAAAAGTACTTGTCAAATAAATAAAAATATGTTATCATATCACAGTTGTAATCAATCGATGGTCCTCTGTTGCAGAAGCATTAAGAACATCCGGAGAAAAGGAGAAAGAACATGAACGAAATTATC
>JAFXGR010000071.1 GCA_017520155.1 Lachnospiraceae bacterium | reverse complement strand
GGATCCACAGAAATAACATCTCCATGACGAATTCCTAATTTTTTTACCTCTTCCTTAGAGGAAATAGGGTGATCCAAAAGAACCATCATAGTTTCATCACTGCGCTCTAAAGAACGGGCATCTTCAAATACATGGACAGAGTGAGACTGACAACACATGAGACCGGTATAGGAGTTACCTTCTCTGGTATGGACGGTAACCGTTTCTCCTTCTAAACTATGGTAATTAATTCCGCCAAGCTGTCTTACCCGGATTTTTCCATCGGAATCGATACAGCGAACCATCATGCCCAAGGTATCTAAGTGAGCAGATATCAGTACGGTTTTGCTGTTGTCTTCTCCCTCCAGAGTAATATAACAAGTGTTTTTATTGTCATATTCCACGGTCTCATTCAGTTCCTTAGCCAGTTGATTTATCACCGGCTTCATTTGCACATAGTAACCAACGGGACTGGGAGTATTGACTAAAGTTTGAAAATAATGCAGAATATCCTGCGGATCATACGTAAATTTCATGGGAAACCTCCTTTTTTATATGTTTTATGGTTTACGGATAAAAAGATTTAATACTAAAGCAATAAATGTTAAGACTAATAACATGAGAAAGGTTGTGGAATAACCACCGGTAACCTCTAAAATCTTATTAGATACAGTAGCAATTAAAGAGCCACCCATAACAGTAAAGGTCATTAATACCATATTGGTGGAAAAATACTTCATACCAAAAAAGGAAGAAGTAAAAGCAGAGGTAATGGTAGGGCAGGCTCCATAGGATATTCCGGTAAAACATAACCAAAGGCTGCACAGGGGAAGAGAACCTATGGATACAGCTAACAATGTGACGGCAGCAGCACAAAAAGGAAATACTGAAAAAAGCCATCCAAAAGGAGCTTCGTTTCATAACATGGCAATTACCCCAATAGTTAGGTAACGCCAGCGGACAGAAATATGGGGATTTGTTTTGTTCATAAGTAGATTTTCCTACCTTTTATCATACAGTTTAACATTATACATGGTTTAAAAGAAAAAATCTATAAGTTCCAGGTTATACTACAAATTGTAAATAGATATGGTACAATGAAGGTAATTATTTTCAAAAAAGACAGAATGTGATGGAGAAGAAAAGATGAAAAATGTGGGGATTTTAGGGCTGGGTAATATTGCAAACCGAGTGGCAAAAGGTATACTTTGCAGTGAAAAAGCCTGTTTGTATGGAGTGGCATCAAGAGAGGAAAAAAAAGCGGAAAATTTTGCAAAGCGATATGGGGCAAAAACTTATTACGGAAGTTATGAAGAGATGCTTAGGGATGAAAATGTAGACCTTGTTTATCTTTGCACACCAAATACCTTTCATTATGAACAAATTAAATGCTGCCTGTCCTTTGGAAAACATGTTATAAGTGAAAAGCCAATGGTAAGGAATGAAAAAGAAGTAAGAGAGTTATTTGCCTTAGCTAGAAAACATGGCTGCTTTTTAATGGAAGCACATAAAACCATGTTTACTCCCTTAAATAAAAAAATTAAGGAAATGATAGAAGCAGGAGTTATCGGAAAGCTCCATACCATCAGAGCGCAGTACTGCAGTCTTGGTCTGGAGGACTTAAGAGAAGATCACTGGGTACTGGAAGAAGATATGGGAGGATGTACCTATGATATTGGAGTATATCCCATTTGTGCCTGCCATTTTTATGCAGATGCAAAGATAAAAGAGCTTCAGACAGAAGTGATAAAAAATCCCGGGTACAGATGTGATTTTGGTATGGAGGCAGATATATTTTATGAGAATGGGATTTATGCCTCTGCAAGATCTACCTGGTATTATCAGTCAAAAGAAAAAGGAAAGGCATTACTGGTAGGAGAAAAAGGATATGTTGAAATACCTGCCTACTGGAAGGGAAACAAAGCCTACCTTTGTCAGGAGGGAAAAAGAAGGATAATTGAAGTGCAAATGGAAAGTGATTTTGAGGGAGAAATTACCCATGCCATAGAGTGTATAGAACAGGGCCTTTTGGAAAGTCCTGTTTTAGGAGAAGAAATGAGTGTAGAAATTGTTCGTGTAGTGGAAGAGGTACAAAAAAACCGGTAAAAGAGTTAGAATGTATTTAACAGAGAAAAAGGTGAGGAACAAGATACCATGAAGAATAGAGCTTTGCGTAAATTCCTGGATAAATATCATAAAGGATATTACCTGGAAAAATATATACTGAAGGATGGAAAACCCCATCCTCTTGCCATTATTTGCCCCGGTGGAGGATACCATTGGGTCTGCAGCTTTAGTGAAGGCATGCCTTATGCAAATAAATTAAATAAAATGGGGATTTCTGCAGTTGTTGTCCATTATCGGTGCGGAAAGAAAAAAGAATATCCTGTACCTCATGATGACCTTGCCAGAGCAATAAAAGAAATGGAAGAACATCAAAAGGAATGGAATCTGGAGATAAAAGACTATTCCCTGTGGGGCTCTTCAGCAGGGGGACATCTTGCAGCAAGCTTTGCCACAAAAGAGATGGGATATAAAAAATATGGGGTACCAAAGCCTGCAGCAGTTATTTTAAGCTATCCTGTAATCACCATGTATGAGAAGACGCATGAAGGAAGCAGAAAATACTTACTTGGTGAACAGCCTGAGGAAAAACTGTTAAAGCAGGCCAGTATGGAGTATGGAATTACCGCTGATTATCCGCCTACTTTTGTGTGGCACGGACTTGGGGATAGGGATGTAGATCCTGAAAATAGTAAGTTATTGGCTGAGTCACTGAAAAAACAAGGAGTGAAACATCAGTATCTTACCTTTGAGGGAGTAGATCATGGAGTAGGAATAGGAGAAGGACTGGCCTGTGAGGGATGGTTTGAAAAGGCGGTACAGTTTTGGAGAGAATGTGCTAAACTGCAGTAAAAAATATAACCGATAATTATAGCAAACAAGAAACAGAACAAAAAAAGCAATTATGAGATTTACCATAAAAAATATAAATCAACAGGCAGAGGAAATTAATGAACTTATTGCAAGACGAAGTACAGAGAAATAAAAATAAAAGAAGGAAGAAAAAGTTTTTACTTGCATTTCCTTTTAGGAAGTGATAAAATACGTCTGAAATTTAAGAGTGAAATCAGGTGTCAAAGGAACAAATATTGTTTCTTTGGTGAAAAGGGAAACAGGTGCAAGTCCTGTACGAACTCGTCACCGTAATTAGGGAGCCATACCCATAGATCACTGGGAAACTGGGAAGAGGGTGGAAGCGATGAACTATAAGCCGGGAGACCTGCCTGATTTGAAGTACAGAAGCGAAGGCTTTAAACCACGAGTAACTGGTTGTACCAATGTTCATTTCCGATAGATTATCGGTTTTGTTTGTGTATGTTAGGAGCTGGCTTTCTGTCAGCTCTTTTTTTGTCAAAGGCATAGGTCAAGTCAATGTACTTGTATGCTGATTCAGTGCTGCTGGTAAATTTAAACTGTGTTAGGTAAACGGGATACCGGTAGCGATGCACATAATAAGTTTGGAGGAAAAGAAATGAAATTATTAAACAAAAAATCATTATCCTTAAGAGTTCTTTGTCTTATGGTAATTGCACTTATGGCAGCGGGAATGGTGGGCTGTGGTTCTAAAGTGCCACAAGCTTCTGTAAATCAGGAAGCAGAAGCAGTTCAAGAGAGTGAAGCTGCACAGGAAGCTTTGCCTGAAGGAGAAAGCAGCAGTGATGTTACTGTTTTGGGAGAAGGAGCAAAGCAGTTTTCCTTTACTGTGGTGGATAAAGAAGGACAAGAAACAAATTTTGAGATCCATACCGATAAAGAGATTGTAGGGGAAGCTTTACTGGAGTTAGGATTAATTGCGGGAGAAGATGGACAGTACGGTCTTTATGTAAAAGAAGTAAACGGGATTACCGCAGACTATGATGTGGACCAGACTTACTGGGCTTTTTATACCAATGGAGAATATGCAGCAGCAGGAGTCGATACTACCCCTATTGAAGAAGGAACTTCTTATTCTTTTAAAGTAGAAAAATAATGAAACTCAGTATAAGAGAAACCGTAATCTTTGGAATGCTGGGAGGGATAATGTATGTTTCCAAATTAATTATGGAAGCTGCACCAAATATCCATCTTTTAGGTGTTTTTATTATAGCTTTTACTGTAGTTTACAGGAAAAAAGCACTTTATCCTCTTTATACCTATGTATTAATTAACGGTATTTTTGGAGGTTTTGGCGCCTGGTGGATACCCTACCTCTATGTATGGACTGTTTTATGGGCAGTGGTGATGCTCCTTCCGAGAAATATACCAAAAGGAATTAAAATTCCTCTTTATATGGTGGTAAATGCCTGTCATGGTTTTCTGTTTGGAATTCTTTATGCACCTGCCCAGGCCATTATGTTTGGATTAAGCCTTAAAGGAATGATTGCCTGGATTGTGGCCGGATTTCCCTTTGATTTTATTCATGGAGTCAGTAATTTTTTTAGCGGGATTCTAATTGTGCCTATTATCAGCTTATTACTTCGACTGGAAAGGGAAAGTGTTTAAGCAGTAATTTTATAAAATAAAAATATGGCTTAAGAAACCGGGGATAAGAATAAAATTATGTTTCCAGAAGAATCCTTCTATGTTAAAATAAAAAACAGGGAATTAATTAGAAACCCTTAGTGCCGTGCACTAAGGGTATCTGTTTATATGGAGGGAGATTTTTATGAATAATTTTACATTTTACAGTCCTACTTATTTTGTTTTTGGAAAAGATGAGGAAAGTAAAACAGGTAAATATGTAAAAAGATTTGGTGGAAAAAAGGTATTGATTCATTATGGGGGAGGAAGTGTTGTTCGCTCCGGATTATTGGATCGTGTAAAAGCTTCTTTGGAAGAAGAAGGAATTTCTTTTATTGAATTAGGGGGAGTAAAGCCAAATCCCAGAAGTGGATTAGTCTATGAAGGAATTCGTTTGTGCAGAGAAGAAAAGGTAGATTTTATTTTGGCAGTGGGAGGAGGAAGCACTATTGATTCTTCTAAGGCCATTGCTGCAGGAACAGTATATGATGGTGATTTCTGGGATTTTTATATGGGTAAGCCGATCACAGAAGCTTTGCCGGTGGCTACCGTATTAACCATTGCCGCAGCAGGAAGCGAGGGAAGTCCTGATTCCGTGATTACCAAAGAAGAAGGAATGTTGAAGCGTGGAGCAAGTGGAGAAGCTCTTCGTCCCGTATTTTCCATTTTAAATCCTGCCCTGACCCAGACCTTGCCCAGGGAGCAGACTGCAGCAGGTGTGGCAGATATTATGGCCCATTTATTTGAACGTTATTTTACCAATACTAAGGAGGTGGAAGTAACAGATCGTGTAATAGAAGGATTACTTCTCACGATGATTCAGGAAGCCCCTAAGGTGATTAAAGATCCTGATAATTATGAAGCCAGAGCAAACATTATGTGGGCAGGGATGATGGCCCATAACAACTGCTGTGGTGTGGGAAGAGATCAGGATTGGGCAAGTCATGGAATTGAACATGAATTATCTGCCCTTTACGATTGTGCTCATGGAGCCGGTTTGGCAGCAGTATTCCCGGCTTGGATGGAGTATACCATGAAGCAGGATGTGATGCGTTTTGCCCAGCTGGCAACTCGTGTATGGGGCTGTTCCATGAATTTTCAAAATCCGGAAATTACCGCCAAGGCAGGAATTGACGCACTGCGTGTATTTTTTAAAAAGCTGGGCTTACCCTTAACCATGGCAGAACTGGGAGGAAAGGAAGAGGATATTCCTTATCTTGCCCATACGGCATGTTATGGAAACGGGAAGAAGGGTACGGTAGGAAGATTTGTGGAATTAAAAGAAGAAGATGTGGCAAATATTTATCGTTTAATGAGGTAAAAGGAAAGACAAAATATGACAGGGAGAATTCTCTGTCATATTTTCATGAGGAAATGACAATGGAGTTATTACAGGAAATAGAGGCATATGAACCCTTTAATGAACAGGAAAGACGAGATAAAGAACAGATTCTTTCTTTGTTAAGAAAGGAACAGGATATTTTCTTTCGAACCAATCTTACGGCCCACATTACAGTTTCTGTGTGGGTAATCAATCCTTCTCATACAAAGACTTTAATGGTATATCACAATCTTTATGATTCCTGGTCCTGGATAGGAGGTCATGCAGATGGAGAGAAGGAGTTAAAAAAGGTTGCCTTAAAGGAGCTGAAAGAAGAAACAGGAGTACAAAAGGTTAAGTTTATCACAGAGGAGATTTTCAGTCTGGAAATTCTTACGGTAGCAGGACATGAGAAAAAGGGACAGTATGTACCAAGTCATCTTCATTTAAATATCACCTATCTTGCAGAAGCAGCTGAGGAAGAGGAATTAAAGGTTTGCAAGGAGGAAAATAAGGAAGTAAAATGGTGGCCCCTAAAAGAAGCCTTAGGGGCTTCTACAGAACCCTGGATGGTACAGCGGATTTATAAGAAATTAATAGAAAAATATGAAAAATGCAGCAGTAATTGCACAGGAGGAAAAGATGATAGAAGAAAATAAAATTCAAATATTATCTTACATAGAGGGGGCCAAAAAAGCCAGAGGGTTGACCGTTATTATTGATGTATTTCGTGCTTTTTCCCTAGAATGTTACTTATATGATATGGGAGTGAAGGGAATTAGACCGGTAGAAACCATTGAAGAAGCATTTTTGTTAGGAAGTCAGATTGATCATAGTATTCTTATTGGGGAAAGAAGAGGAAAGAAATGTGAAGGCTTTGATTTTGGAAATTCTCCTTCTACAGTGGATAGAGAACGAATCAAGGGAGCCACAGTGATTCATACTACCAGTGCCGGAACCCAGGGAATAGCAAATGCAAGAAAAGCAGAGGAGATTATTACAGGAAGTCTGGTAAATGCAAGAGCCGTAGCGGAGTATATTTTGAAGAAGAATCCAAAGGAGGTTTCCCTTGTTTGTATGGGAAATAATGGGGTGACTTATGCTGCAGAGGATGAGCTTTGTGCACTTTATATCAAAAGCCTTTTAACAGGAGTTTCTTTGGAAAATTTTGAACAAAGAGTAAAAGATCTTCAAGAAAAAGGGGGAGAGCATTTCTTTAATGAAAGGACTCAGGAAATATTCCCTAAAGAAGATTTCTGGCTGTGTATTAAGTACGATATTTTCCCTTTTGTAATTAAAGTAAACCGGCAAGAAAATGGATATTTTACAGAGCAAATTTTTATGAAAAACAAAGGAGAAGAAAGAAAGGCAGAAAAACGGGAAAAATGAGAATTACGGTACTGGTAGAAAATACCACCAAAGAGGAAAAGTTAGGGGCTGAACATGGCCTCTCTCTTTATATAGAAACAGCAGGAAAAAGGATTTTATTTGATATGGGACAAAGTACCCTGTTTGAAAAAAATGCCAAGGTTTTAGGCATTGATTTATCTCAGGTTGATTTTGCCGTTTTGTCCCATGGTCATTATGATCATGGAGGAGGACTGGGACGGTTTCTTGAACTTAACCGGAAGGCACCGGTATATCTTAGTGAATATGGGTTTGGTGACCATTATCACGGAAAAATAAAATATATTGGCTTAGATCAAAAGTTAAGAAAAGAGAAGCAAATTCATCTGATAGGTGATAAAATAGAGATAACGGAGGGGATATGGTTATATCCTGCACTAAATGATTTACAGATTCCCATTTCTTCCGGAGGGTTGATGAGAAAAAATCAGGATTTATTTCTGGAGGAGGATTTTCGTCATGAGCAATACCTTTTGATAGAAGAAAAGGGAAAAAAGATTTTATTCAGCGGATGCTCCCATCGAGGGATTTTAAACATTGTAAGTCAGTTTCAGCCCCAGATACTTATTGGGGGCTTCCATTTTTCTAAATGGGAACCGGATCAGGGGCTGGAAGAAATAGCAGGGCAGCTGGCTAAGTATGCTACCCGGTATTACACTTGTCACTGTACTGGAATAACACAGTATCAATTTATGAAAAAAAGGATGAAAAACTTATCTTATTTATCTGTTGGAGATTCCCTGGAAATATAAGAAGACAGAGGGAGAGAGTTTATAGAAAAAGAGAAGAGAAAGAAGAAGGAAGGTTACAAAGGAGGAATGAAAATGAAAAAATTTAAAATTTCTTTTAATGCCCCGGCAGTATTATCTTTTGTGATGATCTGTTTACTGGTAACGTTTATCGGTAATTTAAACGGAGGAAGGATCAGGGAGCTGATGTTTATGACTTATCATTCACCCTTAAATGATCCCTTTACCTATGTTCGCCTGTTCACCCATATTTTTGGACATGCTGACTGGCAGCATTTTTTGGGAAATATATCCTATTTGCTGCTTCTTGGTCCTATGCTGGAGGAAAAATATGGTTCCGGAAAGCTTATAGGGGTAATGGCCATGACTGCCCTGATTACGGGAGTTATTCATTACTTATTATTCTGGAATGCTGCTCTTTGCGGAGCCAGTGGAGTGGTATTTGCTTTTATTCTGCTTACCTCCTTTACCGGCTTTAAGGAAGGGGAAATTCCTCTTACCTTTATTTTGGTTACTATTTTGTTTATCGGACAGCAGTTGATTCAGTCAATTACCGTTCAGGATAATATTTCCAATATGGCTCACATTATCGGGGGAATTGTAGGAGGAGTAGTGGGTTATCTGTGGAATAAGAAAAAATAGAAAATTTTATTTGGAGATAGAGTGAAGGAAAATCTACTTGGTGGAAGGAAAAAGTAAGTTTTATATCCGGATTACAGAGGGAAGGGAATGGTGAAAAAGATGAAAGTTTTAGTAATAAACGGAAGTCCAAAGGGAGAATACAGTGTTACCTTACAGACAGTGAAATATTTAGAAATTTTGTTTAAAGGCCACCAATTTGAAGTACTGCATGTGGGACAAAAGATTCGTCAATATGAAAAAGATTTTTCCCCGGTAATTAAGGCTGTTAAAGAGGCTGATTTACTTTTGTTTTCTTATCCCGTATATACCTTTGCTGCGCCCAGCCAGCTGCATCGCTTTATTGAACTGTTAAAAGCGTCGGGAGTTTCTTTGGAGGGAAAATTTGTAACACAGCTGACAACCTCTAAACATTTTTATGACATAACAGCTCATGGCTATATCCGGGATAATTGTCAGGAGATGAAGATGAACTATATTCATGGCTTGTCTGCTGATATGGATGATTTAACCACAAAAAAGGGGCAGAAAGAGGCCCGTGATTTCTTTGCTTATGTGGAATGGTGTATTTCTCATCATCTTTATGAAACCATAAAACCGGAAGAAAAAAAGAAGCCGTTACAGCCTGTTTCTTTACCCCAAAAGGAGAAGAGACAGTCAGAAAAAGAAGTAGTTTTGATTACAGATTTAACACAGCAGCAAACACAGCTTAAGGATATGATTCAAAGATTTTGCAGTGTAATGCCTGCAAAGATAAAAATAGTTAATTTAAGAGAATATCCTTTTAAGGGAGGATGCATTGGGTGTTTTCACTGTGCGGTAGACGGAACCTGTATTTATCAGGATGGTTTTGATCAATATTTAAGAACGGAAATTCAAACGGCAGATGCAATTGTTTATGCATTTTCCATCAAAGACCATTCTATGGGATCATTGTTTAAACTGTATGATGATCGTCAGTTTTGTAATGGCCACAGAACAGTGACCATGGGTATTCCTGTGGGATATTTGGTAAACGGACATTATAGCTATGAAGTTAATCTTCAGATGATTATAGAAGGACGAGCGCAAGTTGGCGGTAATTTTTTAGCCGGGGTTGCTTGTGATGAAATAAACCCGGATCAGGAAATAGATAAGATGGCAGCCAGATTATTCTATGGAATGAAGAAAAAGTATGTGCAGCCATCTAATTTTTATGGTGTAGGGGGAATGAAGATTTTCAGAGACCTAATCTGGTTAATGCAAGGAATGATGAAAGCAGATCATCAATTTTATAAAAAACATGGCCAATATGATTTTCCCCAGAAGAAGGCAGGAACTATGCTTATGATGTATTTTGTAGGAGCTATAATCTCCTCACCTAAATTAAAGGCAAAAATGGGACCTACCATGAATGAAGGGATGCTGGCTCCATATAAAAAGGTATTAAAGAGAGCCCAACAAACAAGGGGAAAGAAATAAAGTAAAGGGAAAGGCAAAAAGAGATAGAACAGGGGAGCGGATAAGAGCTTCCAAGAATAATACATTCCTTATATTGGAATATGGAGTATTGTATGTTACTATAGAAAAAATGTATGAAAAAAATACAAAGTGAGGAAGGTAAAATGGATAAAATAGCAGAATTATTTCAAATTGAGGGGAAAATTTTAGAGGTAGTACCCCACGGTGGCGGTTACATTAACGATACTTATGCAGTAAGCTGCGAATTAGAGGATGGAAGTAAGAAACGGTATATTTTACAAAGAATTAATCATGATATTTTTAAAAATCCGGAAGCTTTGATGGATAATTTTGTTATGATATGTGATTATTTAAAAGATATTGTGGAAAAGAAGGGTGGTAATCCGGACAGAGAAACCTTAACGGTAATTCCCACAAAACAGGGAGAAAAGGGAGTTTGGACAGAAGGAAAATATTATCGTATGCTGGCCTTTATTGAAGATACGGTATGTTATGAGGTGTGTCAGGGACCTGAGGATTTTTATAAGTGTGCCAAGGCCTTTGGAAATTTCCAAATGATGTTAAAAGATTTTCCCGCTGATAAATTAACAGAGACAATTCCCAATTTTCATAATACTCCGGTTCGTTTTGAAACCTTTTTAAAAGCAGTGGAGGAAAATAAAAGCGGAAGAGCTCATTTAGTACAGGAAGAAATTAAGTTTATCTTAGACAGAAAGGCGGTTACCGACAGTTTAATGGATCTGTTAAAGGCAGGAGAAATTCCGTTAAAAGTAACCCATAATGATACAAAGTTAAGCAATATTTTAATGGATGCCAAGACAAATGATTCTTTGTGTATTATTGATTTGGATACCATTATGCCGGGACTGGCGGCTTATGATTTAGGAGATTCCATTCGTGCCGGTGCCTGCTATACGGCAGAAGATGAGAAGGATTTATCTAAAGTATATCTGGTAATAGAGTTATTTGAAGCTTATGTAAAAGGGTTTATTGAAGGTGCGGGAACCGGCCTTAGTAAAAAAGAGATAGAAACCTTACCTTTAGGGGCTAAAGTCATTACCTTAGAGCAGGGAATTCGTTTCCTTACAGATTATTTAGACGGAGATCTTTACTATAAGACACAGTATGAAGAGCATAACTTAGATAGAACAAGAACTCAGCTTAAGCTGGTGGCAGATATGGAAGCTAAGTGGGATGAGATGAATAATGTGATTAAGAAATATAGTAATAATTAAGAGTAGCTTTTAAAATATCTTGTACCTTTCCTTTTGCACATTAATCCAAGAGAAATTGCAGTATAAGAGCAAAAAAAGAGCCTGATAAAGGCTCTTTTTTCATGTGTCAAAAGACACTTATGATGATCTTTGATAAATAGTAAACTCTATTTATAAGAAAGATAATAACACAAAGTTCAGGATAAATAATCCGGTACATACCCAAAGCAGAGGGTGAATTTCTTTTGTTTTTCCTTTACAGATCTTAACAACACAGTAGAAAATAAAGCCAGCAGCAATACCGTAAGAAATACTATAGGTTAAGCACATAAAGATACTGGCAAAGAAAGCAGGAATTGCTTCATTAATATCTGTCCATTCAATATCCTTAAAGGAGGAAATCATAAGAACACCAACCATAACCAGTACAGGTGCTGTTGCCGCAGAAGGAACCATACTTACAAAGGATGCCAGGAAAGCAGATAAAGCAAAGCAGATAGAAACTACCACAGAAACAAGACCTGTACGTCCTCCCATTCCAATTCCTGCAGCACTTTCTACGAAGGTTGTAGTATTGGAGGTACCAAATAAAGCACCGATGGAAGTTGCTGTTGCATCTGCAAATAAAGCTTTATCAAGACGAGATTTGAAACCGGAATTACTTTCCATATTTTTTTCATCTTCTTCACTGAAGATACCTGTACGACGTCCTGTTCCGATAAAAGTACCAATGGTATCAAAGGTATCGGTGATACTGAAAGAGAAAATAGTAATTAACACCAAGGGTAATTTTGCAGGGTCAGAGAAAAGACTGGTGATTCCTCCTTCTTTGAAGATAGCAAGGAAGGTGGTAGGAAGGGCTTGGCAAGCTTCTGCAAAGCTTATGGTATCCTGAGCCTGAGTAACACCAAAGGGAATACCAATGATGGTAGTGGCAATAATACCGATGAGCATAGCCCCTTTCATATTAAGAAGCATAAGAATTGCGGTAATGATCAGACCTAAAAGAAATACGATTAAAACAGGATTATTAAATGTTGCAAGGGCAGGAACTCCGGCACTGAAATCAATGAGCCCAACATTTAACATGCCGATATAGGCAACAAAAAGTCCGATACCTCCGCCGATTGCATGCTGAAGGCTGGTAGGAATTGCTTTAATAATATACTTACGAATCTTAGTTACTGTAATTAAAATATTAATTAAACCACAAATAAATACCATGGACAAAGCCTGCTGCCAGGTAAATCCAAGTCCGAAGCAAACGGTGTATACGAAAAAGGCATTTAAGCCCATTCCGGGAGCCTGTGCATAAGGTACGTTTGCTACAAGACCCATAATCAAGGTACCAATAATAGAAGCAATAATTGTAGCAAGGAATACAGCACCCCACTCCATGCCTGCCTGGGATAAAATATTAGGGTTTACAAAAAGTATGTAAGCCATAGCAAAGAAGGTGGTAAAACCGGCCATTACCTCAATTTTGATCGAGGAGCCGGAAGCAGTCACGCCAAAAAATTTGTCAAGACCACTTACATTTTTTGAATTAGTCATTGTTTAGTCCTCCGTATTAAAATAAAAATAATAAAATAGATTAGTTCTACCGAACTTTGGTAAAACCGCTAATTAGTATAGCATGAGAAATAATAAAAATCCATAAATATTAAAATAAAATACAAAAAAATATTTTTTATGCTGTTTTTTTCATAGAAAAATGTAATAATATACGAAATAATGAAAAATTTATAAGTATATTTTTTGTTTTTAACTATTGACAAAGTTTGATATAATGTGACAGTGGTTATAAGAAAGAAGAGGAAAATCAATATGATTAAGATAGAAAATTTATCCTATGGAGTTCCCACAAAGGATCTTTATGAAAAAGTATCCTTTGAAATCAAAGAAGGGGAACATTGTGTAGTAATCGGAAGTAATGGGGTAGGAAAAAGTACCTTAGTAAATATGATTTACCATACAGAAGATTATTTATATGATGGAAAAATAAAAAAAGAAAATTGCAGCAGAATAGGTTATATGAAGCAGCAGCCGGTAAGAAAAGAGGAAGAGCATCTTACGGTATTTGAATTTCTGGCAGAAAATTTTCTCATGAAGGAAAAGAAGATGACAGAGCTTTGCGAAAAGATGGCAGAGGATTACAGTGATACCCTCTTTTTGGAATATGAGAATTTGCTGGATGAAATGGAAGCAATAGATGCAAATCATTATGAAAGCAATATTAAGAAGCAATTAAAGTTAATAGATATGGAGGGAGCGGAACAGTTGGCCCTTTGCCTTGTAAGCGGAGGAGAATATAAGCTTTTGCAGCTGATAAAGGAAATGCTCCTTCTTCCTGATCTTTTGATTTTAGATGAGCCTGATGCTTTTTTAGATTTTGGGAATTTAAATGGATTAAGAAAATTAATTAACAGCTATAAAAGAACACTCCTGGTGGTAACTCATAACCGTTATTTACTGGAACATTGCTTTAATAAAATTCTTCATATGGAGGATAAGGATCTTCAGGAATTTGAAGGAAATTTTGCAGAATATAATCAAATGATTTTGCTTCATAAGCTGGAGAAGCAGGAGCAGTCAAGTTTAGAACAGGAAGAGATTCTTCGGACGGAAAAAATGGTGGATCGGATGCAAAAAGAGGCTTCCAGAGCAGATATTGCCTCTTTAGGACGAGCTCTTCATGCAAAGCAGACCCATTTGGAACGATTAAAACAACGGGCCATTAAACCTCCTTTTTTAGAAATTAAACGTCCCCAAATTGAATTTCCTCAGGCAGAGCTTTCCAAGGAACAGGAGCCGGAAGTTTTACTGCGGGCAGAAAATTATTCCCTTTCTTTTGAGGAAGTTTTGCTTAAGGATATCAGCTTTGAGGTAAAAGAGGGAGAAAAGATAGCCCTTGTGGGACCAAACGGAACAGGAAAAACCACATTAATGCGTCATATTTATGAGAAAGATCATCCCGGTATTTGGAAGAAGGAACATGATAAAATCCAAATCTTATCTCAGAATCACCGGGAAGTTCTGGAAGAAGAACACAGCGTGCAGCAGGAACTGGAACAGTGGGGAATAGAAAAAAGAAGTGAGTCAGAGGAATATGTGAAAAAGTATGGATTTTCTCCCTTGGTGCTGGAACAAAAGATTTCCCGGTTATCGGGAGGAGAAAAAAATCTTTTGCAGCTGTTAAAAATAAGCTTGTCACAGGCTAATCTTTTGCTGCTGGATGAACCCACCAGCCATTTAGATCTTTATGCACAAATAGAACTGGAGAAATCCATAAAAGAATTTGCAGGAGCCGTATTGATGGTCACCCATGACTTTTATACTATCGTAAATTGTGCTGACTATGTTTTGCTGGTGGAGGATAAAGGCTTGCGAAAGATGAGAATGAGAACCTTTCGTAAAATGATTTATGACCAATATTTTTCCAAGGAGTATCTGGAGCTGGAGGAGAAAAAGGCTCAGCTGGAACAACAAATAATGAATGCCATAAAAAAGAAGGAATTCAACTTAGGCCGCAAGCTTTGGGAACAGTTGGAAGAGATTAGAGAAAAAATGAAAAAATGTGAGGGATAATCACGAAATGGTTTCTCCTAAGGAAACATTATTGACAAGGGGAATACTTTGTGGCATTATAGTCACATGAAATTACCCGTGAGGGAGTAGCAAGCGTAGAATTACGTAGCAAGTCAACATCCTGATTTGTTTGAGCAGAAAGCGAAAATGAATCTGGCTTGCTTTAATTTGCCAGACTCAGGTAGAGAGATAATACATGAGTTTGGCACATAAGAGGAAGAGTTTTCTTTCTTAAAATAACAAAGGATAAGCTTAGGTATTATTAAAATACCTGAGCTTTTTTATCGCATTTTTCTTGTGATCTTTCTGCTGCTTACGGGGAAACTAAACAACACAATTGACAATCAAACGGAGGAGAACATGAGATTTTATTGTGGAGAAAAAGAAACTGTATTAAATGAACTTAAATCCTCAGTAGAGGGGTTAAGTCAAAAGGAAGCTCAAAAACGTTTGGAAGAAAACGGAAAAAATAAGCTGGAAGCTGCCAAAGGAAAATCCTTAGTACAAAGATTTTTAGAACAGCTGGCAGATCCCATGATCATTATTTTGCTGGTGGCCGCCCTGATCAGCGGTGTGCTTGCTGTTTTGGAAAATGAAAGTTTAACGGATGTGGTAATTATCCTGGCAGTGGTAATCATCAATGCAGTTTTAGGGGTATATCAGGAAAGCAAGGCGGAAAAGGCAATTGAAGCTTTGCAGGAAATGTCTGCGGCAACTTCTAAAGTATTACGGGAAGGAAAAGTACAGATTATTCCCAGTGAGGATTTAGTTGTTGGTGATGTAGTTCTTTTGGAAGCCGGGGATGCAGTTCCGGCAGATGCCAGAATTATTGAAAATGCCAGTTTAAAAATTGAAGAGGCTGCCTTAACGGGAGAATCTGTACCGGTAACAAAGTTTATTGAAATAATTAACCTGAAGGAAGGAGAAAAGGACGTTCCTTTAGGAGATCGTAAAAACATGATGTATATGGGAAGTACAGTAGTATACGGAAGAGGTACTGCTGTAGTTACTGCCACAGGTATGGATACAGAAATGGGAAAAATTGCAGATGCTCTTACCCAGGCTCAGGAAGGACAGACTCCATTACAGATTAAGTTGGCACAGTTATCTAAAATATTAACCTGGCTGGTTCTGGGAATTTGTGCTGTTGTTTTTGCAGTACAGCTTCTTA
This sequence comes from Lachnospiraceae bacterium, assembly GCA_017520155.1. Taxonomy (GTDB): domain Bacteria; phylum Bacillota; class Clostridia; order Lachnospirales; family Lachnospiraceae; genus SFDP01. Next base: position 5,926 of record JAFXGR010000071.1, on the reverse strand, counting down.
GAGAAGGAAGCCTTAATTTTGAATTTGTATTAAGCTCCTTTATGGTAGCGGTTTCTTTGGCTGTAGCGGCAATTCCTGAAGGACTTGCGGCAGTGGTAACGGTAGTTCTTTCCATTGGGGTAACCAATATGTCAAAAAGAAATGCCATTATTCGTAAACTGACAGCAGTAGAGACATTAGGATGTGCCCAGATTATTTGTTCAGATAAGACAGGAACTTTGACACAAAATAAAATGACCGTTGTAGATTTCTTTGGAGAGGAAGAAAGCCATATAGCAACAGCCATGTCTCTTTGCAGTGATGCCAGAATTGATGAAGAGGGAAATGTAACCGGAGAACCTACAGAAGCAGCTCTTGTTGTATGGGCAGATAAGCTGGGATTAAAGCAGAATAACTTAAAAACTGCTATGGAGCGTGTAGGAGAGGCTCCCTTTGATTCAGGCAGAAAAATGATGTCTACCGTTCACAAAGATAAAGAAAGCTATATTCAGTTTACCAAGGGAGCTCCTGATGTAATTATTGAAAAATGTGATTATTATTTAAAGGATGGACGTTATGTTCCCATAACTGAGGAATACGTAAATCAAATTTTGGAAGCCAATAAGAAAATGGCGGATAAGGCTCTTCGTGTGTTAGCCTGTGCAGAAAGAGTATGGGAACAGCTGCCCCAGGCCTTTGAACCGGAAGTATTGGAGGAAAAACTTTGCTTTACCGGTTTATGTGGTATGATTGACCCGGTACGTCCGGAAGTAAAGGATGCCATTGTGGAATGTACAACAGCAGGAATTCGTCCTATTATGATTACTGGTGACCATATAGATACTGCAGTAGCAATTGCAAAAGAGCTGGGAATTATTACCCAGGGTACTTATGCAATTACCGGTGCTAAGTTAAATGAAATGGATGATGAATCTTTTGAAAAAGAATTTAAAAATATCAGTGTTTATGCCCGTGTACAGCCGGAGCATAAAACAAGAATCGTAAATGCCTGGAGAGCAGCGGGCTATGTGACTGCCATGACAGGAGACGGAGTAAATGATGCTCCTTCCATTAAATCCGCAGATATCGGAGTGGGAATGGGAATTACCGGTACGGATGTTACAAAAAATGTAGCAGACATGGTATTAACAGATGATAATTTTGCTACCATTGTAGGCGCAGTAGAAGAGGGAAGAAGAATTTACGATAATATTCGTAAAGCGATTCAATTCCTTCTGGGTTCTAATATGAGTGAAGTAGTTAGTATTTTTACTGCCACTTTATTGGGATTTACTATTTTAAAACCGGTACACTTATTGTGGATTAACCTGGTAACCGATACCTTCCCGGCATTGGCCTTGGGAATGGAGAAAGCTGAGCCGGATATTATGAGCCGTAAACCAAGAAATGCCAAGTCAGGAATTTTTGCAGATGGAATGGCAGGGGATATTGCTTATCAGGGAATTTTAGTCAGCGTTCTTGTTATGGTGTCTTATTTTATCGGACTTTATATGGAAACCGGCACTTTGACAATTGGAGACAGTGCAGAAGGAATGACCATGGCATTTTTAACCATGTCTATGGCAGAAATTTTCCACAGCTTTAATATGCGTTCCCAAAGACAAAGTATTTTTAAGCTGGGAACAAAAAATAATATTTTATTACTGGCTGCCGTTGGCTCCTTTATTGCTACCACTTTAGTATGTGAAGTTCCTTTCCTGGCAAATGCCTTTGAATTTACAGGCGTAAGTTTAACAGAATATATTATTGCCATTGCCTTAGGTGCTTTAGTAATCCCTATTGTGGAAGTGGTAAAATTTGTGCAAAGAAAAGCAGCAAAATAAAAGGGATGATAATCACAGCTTTTCCATAATTAATGTGTAAGTGGCGGAAAAAACAGAAAGCTTGACGAATAGATAGTGAAATGTTAAAATTGTGTCTGTGGGAGATGAATGTTTAGTTCAACCCATGATGGAAGAAAAGGGAGGTTACAGTTATGGAAAGAATTAAAACATTGGAAACTCGTAATTTATGTGCAAGTGTTACAACAGGCGGATGCGGAGAATGCCAGACATCTTGTCAGTCTGCTTGTAAAACAAGCTGTGGCGTAGCAAATCAGTCTTGTGAAAATACAAAGAAATAAGAAGAACATATAGACCAAGATAGGAAGGAAAGACGGTACTTCGTCTTTCCTTTTTCTGTTGCGGAATGGAAGGAAAAGGAGAAAGATATTGGTACATCAATATAAATTAAACGGATATAACATAGTGTTAGATACCTGTTCCGGTGCTGTGCATGTGGTAGATGAGGTAGTATATGACATGATTGCCCTGTATGAATCAGCTTCCGGTGAGGAAATTATCAAAAGTATGCTGGAAAAATATAGTCATCGTGAGGATGTAACCGAAGAAGAACTGGAGTTATGTCTTAAAGATATTGAAGAGTTAAAAAATCAGGGAAAACTTTTTACAGAGGATACTTTTGGGGAATTGGCAGGAACGTTTAAAGAACGTGCAAAAAATGTAGTAAAGGCCTTATGTCTTCATGTAGCCCATACTTGTAATTTAAATTGCTCCTATTGTTTTGCCAGTCAGGGAAAATACCAGGGGGAGAGAGCGCTCATGAGTCTGGAAGTAGGAAAAAAGGCCATTGATTTTCTTATTGAAAATTCTGGAACAAGAAGAAATCTGGAGGTGGATTTCTTTGGAGGAGAACCTTTGATGAACTGGCAGGTGGTAAAGGATATTGTTTTATATGCCAGAAGTGTGGAAAAAGAAAAGAATAAGAATTTTCGTTTTACCCTTACCACTAACGGAGTTTTAATAGATGATGAGGTAATCGAATTAGCCAATAAAGAAATGAGTAATGTGGTACTAAGCTTAGACGGAAGAAAAGAGATTCATGACCTTACCCGTGTAGATTATGCAGGAAAGGGCAGCTATGATGATATTGTGCCTAAATTTAAAAAGCTGGTAGAGGCCAGGGGAGATAAAAATTATTATATGCGCGGTACCTTTACCCACGCCAATCCTGATTTTACCAAGGATGTATTCCATATAGCAGATTTAGGATTTACCCAGTTAAGTATGGAGCCTGTAGTTTGTGATCCTCAAGATCCTATGGCCCTTACCAAGGAAGATTTGGAAGTGGTAAAAGAACATTATGAAATTTTGGCCAAAGAGATGTTAAAAAGAAAGAAGGAAGGAAGAGAATTTACCTTCTATCATTATATGATTGATTTAACCGAAGGACCTTGTATTTATAAAAGGATTTCCGGCTGCGGTTCAGGGACAGAGTATATGGCAGTAACTCCCTGGGGAGACTTATATCCTTGCCATCAGTTTGTGGGGGAAGAGGAATATAAGCTGGGAGATTTATGGAATGGTGTGACGGCAGAAGAAAAAAGAGAAGAATTTAAAAGCTGTAATGCTTACGCCAGAAAAGATTGCGAAAATTGCTGGGCTAAATTATATTGTTCCGGCGGCTGTGCGGCAAATGCATACCATGCTTCAGGAAATATAAGAGGAATTTATGAAGATGGCTGTGAATTATTCAGAAAAAGAATAGAATGTGCCATTATGATGAAAGCGGCACAAGAGGTATAGAAACAGTATTTTAGCTGTATTTTAAATAAAAAATGATAAGAAATAAGGGAAGAAAGAATAAGGAAGAAGAGAGAATGAATACTCCCATTGTTGATTTTATTACCGCCTATAGAGAAAATAATCCTGTGCGATTTCATATGCCGGGGCATAAGGGAAGGAAGCAGTTAGGTCCGGAGGATTGGGATATTACAGAAATCTATGGTGCAGACAGCTTATACGAAGCAGAGGGAATTATTGCCCAAAGTGAAAAAAATGCTTCCCTTCTTTTTAACAGCGGAGCTACCTTTTACTCTACGGAAGGTTCCAGTCAGTGTATTAAGGCCATGCTTTATTTGATGATGAGCAAACAAAAAAGAGGTACGGAAAGACCCTATCTTATTGCGGCAAGAAATGCCCATAAGTCCTTAATTCATGGAGCGGCTCTTTTGGATCTTGATATTCTGTGGTGGTATCCTAAGGAGAGAACTTCTCTTTGTTCAGCTTTAGTAGACCCGGAAGATTTGGAAGATCTTCTTAGAACAAGAAAAGAAATGCCCATTGGGGTATATGTAACCTGTCCCGATTATTTGGGGAATCTTCTCCCGCTTTCTGAAATTGCAGAAATTTGCCATAAATATGAAACTTATCTGGCTGTGGATAATGCCCACGGGGCCTACCTTCATTTTTTAAATAATCCCTGTCATCCCCTGGATTTGGGAGCAGATTTTTGCTGTGATTCTGCCCATAAAACCCTTCCCGTTTTAACGGGAGGAGCTTATCTGCATCTGCATAAAAGCTTGGGGAAGGAGTTTTTGGGAAAAGAAAAAACAGCCCTGTCCTTTTTTGGCTCCACCAGTCCCTCTTATCTTACCTTGGCTTCTTTAGATCTTTGTAATGTGTATTTACAAAGTCGATGCAAAGAAGAACTTCAGGAAACCATAAAGAGGGTAGAAGAGTTAAAAGAAAAATTAAGAAAACAGGGATGGACTCTGGAGGATACGGAACCCTTGAAGATAACCTTTAGGATAAACCCGGCAAAGGAAGAAAATGCCATGGATGGAATTCAAGTAAGAGAAGAATTGGAAAAGCAGGGAATTTATCCGGAGTACGGAGATTTGGACTACCTGGTGTTAATGATCACAACGGAAAATACAAAGGAAGATTTTCATCAGCTGGAGCAGGCGCTGAAAAAAATAAGGAAAGAAGGCCGGGCCAAAGTAAAAGAAAACAGTGGTACATACTGGAAGATACAGGAGCATGAACAGGTGCTTACTTTGCGAGAGGCAGCTTTTTTACCGAATGAAGAAATTTCTGCTGAATGCAGTGTAGGAAGAATTTGTGCCATCCCTACAGTGTCCTGTCCCCCGGCTATTCCCATTGTCGTCTCGGGAGAAAGAATCAGGAAAGAGGATATAGCTACTTTTGCCTATTATGGAATTAAGAAAATCTGTGTGGTAAAAGAAGAGTAAGAAGAAGATAAATCAGAAGAAAAAAGAGCAAAGAAATTCAATGTTATCTCATTAAGAGACATTGTTTTTCTTTGCTCTTTCTTATTTAATACTTCAGGATAGCTCACCTTTAGTCTTCAATGAGACGAAGTCCGGCAGTATCGGAAACCGGTAAGGAAAAGGTAATGGCACGGGCCTTGGTATGGGGACCGGCCTGTTCCATAATGGCCTTCATAATGGTATTTTTTTCTTCAGTCTTTGTTACAATGAATACAATTTCTTTCTCTGAGGAAATGGAGATTCCCATAAATTTTTCAGCAATTTCCATTCCCGTTCCTTTGGCATGGATTACGGTACCGCCATAAGCTCCGGCACCACGGGCAGCATCCATAACCTTTCCGGTATATCCTTGTTCGGTAATTACAACAACCAGTTCATGTAAGGTGTTCTTCAAAGTGGATTCCTCCTGTTTTTCATAATTCTCAGTTTCAAGCAAAAATTCCAGAGCCTTCTTTCCCCCAATACTGCTTAAGGGCACGACAAAAGATATTCCCCCTCCGGGAGCATCAATTTGAAGGACCTTTTCCATTTGTTTTTTTAATTTTTCCCATTGAAAGTTTTGCAGTACGGAAAAGAGAACTGCTTTTTCATTGGATTCCAGTCCAAGATAATCCATAATTTCATTTGTTACTGTTCCAAATCCCAGGGAAGTAAAGGTAACATGTATATCATTTTTTTGAAATACGTCTATATATTTCTTGATAAGTTTACGATCAATGATGGTAGTCATTAATAAGATATTTCCCATAATCTCCTCCTTTTTGGTCAAAAGCTATAGCTCAATAATTTCATAGTCATCCAAAAGGTCTACAGAGGCAACGGTCTGAGCCATAGCCGTTTTGTGAAGTTCTTTTT
>JAFXGR010000070.1 GCA_017520155.1 Lachnospiraceae bacterium | reverse complement strand
GAGCAAGGAATCCGCAATGGCAATGCCGACCGGTCCAACAATAATATCTGCTGTTCGACATCCCACCACAACAGCGTTTTCACCTGTTGCTGCATTATCTGCTCCGGCTTTCAGCATTGAAGATGTTGCAAGGCTATTTGTACCAATAGCTGTAATGACCAACTCAGGAAGTCTTTTTTTTACAGCGGCAACAACTTGTTTTCCGATACCACCGCCTTGTGCATCAATGACTAATATATTCATGGCTACCTCGTTTTGAAAATCTTTTTATCATTATAGCAAAAAAATGTGAATTCTTCCACCTATAAAAATCCCGTTTGCTCTGTATAAAAGCATGAAACAAGGCAGACGGGATTAAGTTAATCAAGCGGTTTATCTTCTGTGACAGCTTTCAGATATGTCTCCGGATCACCGTTCAGATCCAGCTCATCCATATCCAAGTTAATCTCCATATGTTGCTTTACATTAAGTTTGGACAATAAGCATACAGTCTCCACATGGGTAGTCTGAGGGAAGTTATCAAAAATTCCTGCCTTCTTAAGTTCATAACCACGTTCACTGAGATACTTTATATCCCTTGCCAGAGTGGCGGAATCACAGCTTACATATACGATTCTTTTCGGCTGCATCTGTACTATGGTAGATAAACAAGCTTCCTCACAGCCCTTTCTTGGGGGATCTACTACAATAACATCTGCATAGATTCCCTCTTTTTCATATTTTTCCGGTAGTACTTCCTCGGCTTTTCCCACATAAAAGCTTACATTAGTAATCCGGTTTCCAGCTGCATTTTCTTTGGCATCCTCTATGGCCTGAGGAATAATTTCCACTCCGTACACCTGCTTTGCCTTTTTTGCCAAAAACAAAGAAATGGTTCCAATACCACAGTAAAGATCCCAAACCGTCTCCTCTCCTGTAAGCATTGCATATTCCAAGGCTCTGGAATAAATTCGCTCTGTCTGTATAGGATTTACCTGATAAAAAGAAAGGGGGGATATTTTAAAGGTAATTCCTCCAATCTGATCCTCAATCTGTGGCCTTCCATATAAAAGACGGATTTTTTTCCCCATAATTACATTTGTTTTTTCCTTATTCACACTGAGACTGATGGAAGTCATATTTTCCACAGTACAAAGCTCTTGTACCAACTTCTCTTCTTTAGGCAATTGATTTTCATTAATCACGAGACAAACCATCAGCTGCCCGGTGGAAAATCCCTTTCGAATTAACACATGGCGAATCAGGCCCTTATGTTCTGCTTCTTCATAAGGCTCTACCTGATAATCTTTCATATAGTTAAGAACAATTTCCAAAATCTTTTGATTTTCTTTTACTCCCAAAGCACACTCTGTATTTTCAATAATTGTATGGGTTCTTCCTGCATAAAAGCCGGTAATAGGCTTTCCTTCCTTATTTTTTCCCAAGGGAAACTGGGCTTTGTTACGATAAAGGAAGGGTTCTTCCATTCCCACAGGCTCTTCCATAATTAAATCCAGATAATTGGGATCTATTCCTCCAATACGGATTAGATTATTTTTCACCTTATTTTGCTTAAATTCCAGCTGTTTTTCATAGGAAAGAGCCTGAATCTGACATCCCCCGCATTGTTTATGAAAGACACACCTGGGTTGAACACGAAAAGAAGAAGGAATAAGCACCTTCTCCAGTTTTGCGTAAGCATAATTCTTCTTTGCCTTCATAATCTTAGCTTCTATGTGATCTCCAATCACTGCATCTTTAACAAATAAAGTGTAGCCGTTAATTTTTCCGATTCCCTCTCCATCACTTCCCATATCTTCTATGGTTACCTGACAAAGATCATTCTTTTTCACTATTGCTTTCTCCATCATTTTTCTAATCTCCTGAAACCACTATCCTTCCACCTTGGTAACTGCCAGATTAGACTCAAATAAACGATTATATCCCAGCCAGCCGGTTTCCTTTGTTCCCTGAAGCACTTCCATAAAGGTCTGCATTTTGGCATCTGTATTATCAGCAAAATTTAAAGCCAAGGCTTCAATAATAGCCGGTTTTTTTGGGGAGCCATATTCATATTCTCCATGATGAGCTAAAATACAGTGCTTTAACTGTGATGCCAAAAGGGGAGGAAATCCGGTAACCTGGTCAATTTTTCTTCCGATCATCTCTACTCCCATGACAATATGACCCAACAGCTGTCCGTCATCGGTATAATCATTGGCAGGAAAAAGAGACAGCTCCTTTGTTTTTCCGATATCATGACACATAGCTGCTGCCAGTAATAAATCACGATTTAACATAGGATAAGCACTGCAGTAATAATCACAAAGCTTTACCACACTTAAAGTATGTTCCAAAAGTCCTCCCATAAATCCATGATGAACACTTTTAGCTGCAGAGGATTTCTTAAATAAGGCAGCAAATTCTTCATCCTTGACAAAGGTTAATTCCAAAAAGCTGCGTAAATATTTATTCTTTATCTCGGAGATATATTCCATAAGCTCTGTATACATCAGTTCAATGTTCTTAGAAGAAACAGGCAGATAATCTGCGGGATCGTATTCTCCCTCAGAACACTTTCTGGCACGTTTTACACTGACTTGAAGAGCTCCTTGAAAAGCATTTACCTCTCCATAAACTTCGATATAGTCCAAGGCATCAAATTCTGCAATCCCGGCACTGTTAGGATCCCAGATTTTAGCATCTATTGTTCCTGTTTTATCCTGCAAAATTACATTATCATAGGGCTTTCCGTTTTTTGTTACTGCAGACTGTCTGTGCTTACACAGATAAATGTCAAATACTCTGTCCCCATCTCGATAATCCTTAATAAACTTCATGTTGTTTCCTCACATTCTAATTCTGTTTTTTTGATTTTACTGTAATTCTCCCATAGTGATTTCCACCTGCAAAGCTTTATAGCCCTCTACCCCTTGACGCATAATGATCATTTCCTTAACCTCTCCCGGACTGCTTTCCGTAATCACCTGTTTATAATCCTTCAGAGAGGTTATGGTAGTTTGGTCTATCTGTATAATTACATCTCCGCTTTGGATACCTGCCATCATGGCCGGTGAATCCATGCTTATTCCGGTTACATAAACTCCCAGAGGAATTCCCTTTACTTCATGAATTTCTTCCGGTACCTCTGTAACTTTCGTACCAATATAAGTATTGGGAATACCATTCCCCATTCTTTGCAGTACTTCTTTTAATTCGGTAATTCCCAGAGCAGAAATAATATTTTCTCCGTTTTTATCATTTTCCTTCTGATAAATAATCCCAATAACTCTTCCCTCATAATCTGCTAAAATTCCTTCTGCCTTTGTGCTTCCATAAATATCCGTGGTAAGCAGCTCATAATTTGTATCCACCATACTTACTTTCCCTCCTACGGAGGTAATCATTCCGTATACTACAGAGCTTTTTCCCAGAGGACTTCCAAGAGCTATTACGGGGGAGGCTAAAATCCCTTCCTTTTTGGAACTTCCCAGGGGCAGCAGCTGAATTTTTTCTGTGGTACTTTCTGCCAAAGAATCCTTTGCCACTGCCACCACAGATAATTCCGTATTATAATCTCTTCCCTTTAAGTAGGCTGCTACCTTTTTTCCATCTCCAAAGGTAACCTCTATTTTTTCTTCTCCCCGAATAACGTGAGTGGGAACAAAAATAAGAATTTCTGCATTATTTTGTGCAAAAATAAAACCGGTAGAGGCAGCAGAGGATTCATAAGGATCATTAAACCAGTCCATCTGCTTACTCACTCCCGTTACCGTTACCATAGCCTTTTGCATCTCCCTTGTAATAGCATAAATCTGCTGATTCAGCTCCTTGTAGTCTTGCAGTTCCAATTGAATTTCATTCTTTATGGTATCAATAACCTCCTGGCTGGGTTCCAAAATCTGCTGCTCATGTTCCAGCATTTCCTCAGGAAGAACCTCATCCTCTGCTACCGGAATTTCAATTTGTTCAATTTCCTCCTTGGGATGAAGCCAGTTATTAATTATGGGCTGAAGTGTCAAAAAGGTAAGACAGGCAATCAAGCCGAAAATAACAGCCATGGAGGCTGTAATCATTGTCTTTCTCATGAGTTTTCTTCTGTTAATGGGACGATCCTTTACTTTTTGTGTAATAAAATCAAACTTTTCCTGCTGTTCCATCTTTCTTCTATCCTTATGGGGCTGTTATCTTATTTGCAAATAATTGGCCTAAAGCCAAACAGTAATGACTGTTAGTTACTATTCACACCAACGCCAATCACCTGCTGATTGGTGTTGATAGAGTACCTAAAAATAGCATGGAATCTGCCCCACCGCTATAAGCGGTATTTAAATGGGCAGATTCCGTTACTATTCGCCGGCATACCGGTGAATAGTAATGACTGTTATCAGTATATCTTATGGATACCGCTATGTACATAGTATTTTCCTTAAAAATATGATATACTTCTACCATCAAAAAACTGTAGGAGTAATCTCAATGAATCAAAAAGCACTTCATATTTTAGAATATAATAAAATTATTAATCAGCTGACACAAAAAGCCTCCTCTCTTCCGGGAAAGGAACTGTGTTCTGCTCTTCTTCCCATGACCCAGGAAGAAGAAATTAAAACTGCCCAGGAACATACTGCCGATGCCTTAAGGCGCCTCTTTAAAAAAGGGGGAATTTCCTTTGGGGGAAATAAGCCTCTGGCACGAAGCTTAAGTTCCCTTGAGATCGGAAGCTGTCTTTCTTCTATGGAGCTTCTTACCATTGCCGCTTTACTGGAAAATGTAAATCGAATTAAAGCATACGGACGAAAGGACCGAGAGGATCTACCCTCCGACAGCTTAGATGCTTTCTTTGACCAATTAGAACCCATGACTTACCTGTCTGAAGAGATCCGCAGATGTATTCTGGGAGAAAATGAGTTTGCTGATGATGCAAGTTCCGGCTTGAAGCATATTCGTCGCTCCAAATTATTGATCAATGAAAAAATTCATACTCAGCTGAATCATATGGTGAACGGCTCTTTAAGAACCTATTTACAGGATGCGGTAATTACCATGCGTAATCACCGTTACTGTATTCCGGTAAAAGCCGAATATAAAGGTCAGGTCCCCGGAATGATTCACGATCAGTCCTCCAGCGGCTCTACCTTATTTATTGAGCCTTCTGCTATTGTGGAACTGAATAACCAGTTAAAGGAGCTGGAACTAAAGGAACAGGAAGAAATTGAAAAAATTTTGGCTGCACTTAGTGCCGATGCTGCTTTGCATATTCCTGAACTGGCAGCAAATCAGACACTAATGACACAGCTGGATTTTATTTTTGCCAAAGGTTTACTGGCTCTGGAGCAAAATGCTACCCAGCCTATTTTTGACAATTCCCGCAGTCTTCATATTCGTAAAGCACGGCATCCGCTTTTAGATAAAAAGACGGTGGTTCCCATTGATATTTCCCTGGGAGATACCTTTGATCTTTTAATTGTTACCGGTCCCAATACCGGCGGAAAAACTGTTTCCTTAAAGACAGTAGGACTTTTTACTTTAATGGGGCAGGCAGGACTTCATATTTCTGCTGCGGATCGCTCCCGTCTTTCTATTTTTACCAATGTCTTTGCCGATATCGGGGATGAACAAAGTATCGAACAAAGCCTAAGTACCTTTTCTTCTCATATGAAAAATATCGTAAATATTTTACAGGAGGCAGATGAAAATTCTCTTTGCCTTTTTGATGAACTTTGTGCCGGAACAGATCCTACAGAAGGGGCAGCTTTGGCTATTGCTATTCTTTCGGCTCTTCATGACAAAGGAATTCGTACCATGGCAACTACCCATTACAGTGAATTAAAAATCTTTGCTCTTTCTACTCCTTTTGTAGAAAATGCCTGCTGTGAATTCAACGTAGAAACCTTAAGTCCCACCTACCGCTTATTAATTGGTATCCCGGGAAAAAGTAATGCTTTTGCCATCTCTTCCAAGCTGGGACTTCCTTATGAGGTAATTGAAGTGGCCAAAAAACAGCTTAGTGAAGAAAAGGAAAGCTTTGAAGATTTGCTTTCTTCTCTGGAGCAAAGCCGAATTACCATAGAAAGGGAACAGCAGCAAATTGAAACCTATAAGCTGGAAATTAAACAGCTGAAAGAAAAGCTGGAACAAAAAACAGAAAAAATGGAGGCTAATAAGGAACGTATCCTACGAGAAGCCAATCAGCAGGCAAGAGATATTCTTCAGGAGGCAAAAGCTACTGCCGATGAAACTATCCGTATGTTCCAAAAAGCCGGTCCGGGAGCTTCCATGAAGGATCTGGAAAAAGCCAGAGCCTCTCTTCGGGATAAAATTAACCAGAAAAATTCTTCCCTTACCTTAAAAGCAGAAAAGCCTAAGGGAAAAACCATAAAGCCTAACCAGCTAAAATTAGGAGACAGTGTAAAAATTCTGTCCATGGGTCTTAAAGGCACTGTCAGCTCCTTGCCTGATGCCAAGGGAAATCTCTACGTACAATGCGGAATTATCCGTTCCCAAACTAACATTAAGGATTTGATTTCGGTGGAAGAAGATACCATTACTACTCCTGCCCTGCAGCGTACAAGCAGCGGTAAAATTAAGATGTCCAAATCCTTCTCTGTTTCCACGGAAATCAATCTTCTTGGAAAAACCGTAGATGAGGCTCTTGCTGCCTTAGATAAATATCTGGATGATGCTTATCTTGCCCATCTTCCCAGTGTTCGCATAGTTCACGGAAAAGGTACGGGAGCTTTACGAAAGGCAGTTCAAAATCACCTTCGTCGAACTAAATATGTAAAAAGCTTTCGCCTTGGGGAATTTGGAGAAGGTGATGCCGGTGTTACCATCGCAGAATTTAAGTAAATAGATCAAACAGAAAGGAATCCTTATTGTATGGTGAACAGACAAAAAATCCTTATTGTAGACGATGACGAAAATATTGCAGAATTAATTTCTCTTTATCTTACCAAAGAATGTTTTGAAACTATGATTGTAAATGACGGAGAATCTGCACTAAGTGCTCTTTCTTCCTTTAGCCCCAACCTTATTTTACTAGATTTAATGCTTCCCGGTATTGATGGCTATCAGGTATGCAGAGAGGTACGCGCAAAATCCTCCATCCCTATTATTATGCTTTCTGCTAAGGGTGAGGTTTTTGATAAGGTTCTTGGCTTAGAACTGGGAGCTGACGACTATATGGAAAAGCCCTTTGATACTAAGGAGCTGGTGGCCCGGGTAAAGGCTGTACTTCGTCGCTATAAGGCTGCTCCTGCCCCAGAGGCTAAACCGGATATTAAATGTGTAGAATACCCGGATCTTGTGATTAATCAAACCAATTATTCTGTTGTTTATCTAGGAAATACGGTAGATATGCCTCCTAAGGAATTGGAATTATTATATTTTTTAGCTTCCAGTCCCAATCATGTTTTCACCAGAGAACAACTTCTTGATCAAATTTGGGGATATGAATATATTGGAGATACCCGTACCGTAGACGTTCATATCAAACGTCTTCGGGAAAAAATAAAAGACCATTCTTCCTGGAGAATTGCCACAATCTGGGGAATCGGTTATAAATTTGAATTTAAGGGATAACTGTGATATGAAAAAAACCTTATATTTGAAACTCTGTCTAGCTTATTTAATCTTTGCGGTATTTAGCTTTATTTTAATTGCTTCCTTTATTTCTGATCTCACCATGGAACATCTTAGAAGAGAGAAATCTGCGGCTCTTTATAAAGAAGCTACCTTAATTGCCAATACTTACGCTTCTGATTTGTATGAAAGTGCCATTTCTTTGGATTCTGTAAAAAAACAGCTGGATGCCTTAGATACCTATCTGTCTGCTACCATATGGATTATTAATCCTTCCGGGCGAATGGTGCTGGATTCTACCCATCCGGTAGATGTCCAAACAGAAATTATCGTGGAAAATTTTGACCCAACAGTTACTGCCGGCTCTTACTATACCATAGGAACCTTTTTTGATTATTTTTCCCAGGATATGTTAAGTGTACTGGCTCCCATTACTTCTGATTATACAGTAAAAGGCTATGTGGTAATTCACACCAGTATGGAGGAGTTGGAAATTGTAAAAGAAGGATTTTTAAAGATTTCCTATATAACTTTTTTAATCCTGTTTATGCTGTCTCTAATTATTCTCATTTTTTTCACGGAATCGGTTTACATTCCTCTTCGAAAAATCACTACGGCAACGGAGCACTATGCCAGCGGCAATATGCATTATGAATTATCGGTAGACAGCTCTGATGAAATGGGATATCTAGCAGGTATTTTATCTTATATGGCCGGTGAGATTGCCAAAAATGAAGATAACCAAAAGAAGCTGGTAGCCAATGTTTCCCATGATTTTCGCTCTCCTCTTACTTCCATTAAGGGATTTTTAGAGGCTATGCAGGATGGTACCATTCCCCAGGAACTTTTTCCAAAATATATTGATATTGTGTTGAACGAAACGGATCGCCTGATTAAGTTGACTAATTCCTTGTTAACCCTAAATAACTTAAATACTAAGGGAATGTTATTGGAAAAAACGGTATTTGACTTGAATCAAACCATCCAGGATACGGTAATGTCTTTTGAACCCTCCTGTAAGGCAAAAAACCTTACCATTGATCTGATTCTTGTGGATGAAAAAATGAATGTTGAGGCTGATATGGGGAAAATTCAACAGGTATTATATAACCTTTTGGATAATGCAATTAAATTTTCTCATCAGGATTCTTCTGTAAAAATTGAAACCTATGAAAAACATCATAAAATATTTGTTTCCGTAAAGGATTACGGAATCGGTATTCCTAAGGATAATCTTAACCAGATTTGGAGCCGATTTTATAAAACCGACCTTTCCCGGGGAAAGGACAAAAAGGGAACAGGACTGGGACTTTCCATTGCCAAGGAGATTATTCAGTCTCATAACGAAAATATCAATGTGGTCAGCACCGAAGGTGTAGGAACAGAATTTATCTTTTCTCTTCCCATTGTGGATTCTGATGAAGATGAAATTTAATCAAAAAAGGACCGGAGAATAAGCAGATTTATCTTCTGCTTTTCCTCCAGTCCTTTTTATAATCTGTGCCTATACTTTATAAAGGAAGCTTTATTTGTTCTTTCTCACCCTTAAGTTCTCGTAATAATTATTCTTATGGGCATACATTCTCTTGTCTGCCTCCTGCATTTGGAGATGAATATCATTATCTTTTCCTCTCCAGGATACACCGTAGGAGGTACTAATCTCACGCTCTACAAATAAATCAAGAGATTTCTCTACCTTTGCGTTAAATTCCTCCTCAGAAATATTATCCATAATTACTACAAATTCATCTCCCCCAATACGGTAGGAATTTTCTCCAAAAACATGATAAATACATTTGGCACTGCTTTGAATCATGGCATCTCCTGCCTTATGTCCAAAACGGTCATTGGCAAGTTTTAATCCATTCAAATCAAAATAAGCAATGGCCAAAGAATCCACCTTTTTATTCTCATAAGAGTCCAACACCATATTATATTTATTACGATTATACAGTCTGGTAAGACTATCCATGAAACTTAGACGTTCCAAAATAGCCTGTGTTTTTCTTTTTTCGATAAAATCCACCAGAAAAAATGTAACAGAATCCATAAGAGAAATATCTTCAAAATTTTTTCTTGGATTATCTATTCCTAAAAAACCAAAAATTTTATTTTCATCATATAAAGGAATAGCAATCAGAGAGTTAATTCCCTGCATAGCTAAAATCTCATAGGTATTACTATTTTTATCTACATCTGCTTCCAGGCTGCTGATCACCAACATTCCGTTCTTTTTAAATTCCTCCAGCCATTTTTCTACTGCACTTAAAGGAACATTCTGGAGAAAATCAATCTGAGCCGTAACTCCTTCTTTTACACTTTCATAGGTATTGTTGGTCACCCCTTTAGTGTAATTGTTTTCAAAAACATAAGCCCTGTCGCTGTCAAAATATTCTCGGATAATCTGCAATAGGTGATTCATTCCTTTTTCCAAATCTTCATGCCTTGAAAGAATGGTGATACACTCCAACAAAGTCTCCAACACAGATAATTTATGGGCAATCACTTTTGTATCATCTATATTTCTTATATCCTCTACCATATCAACTCTCCTAAAATTGTTCTAACAGTTCAGCTCACTTCTTCCACTCCAGATGATGCAGCTCTCCTTTAGTCTGCATATGAGAAAATCCATTCTGTCGTAATGCTTCATAAAGGATAATGGCTGCAGAGTTTGACAAATTTAAACTTCTGATTTTATCCAGCATAGGAATTCGGATGCAGGTTTCTTCATAATCTACAAGAATCTCCTCGGGGATTCCTGCACTTTCTTTTCCCAGCATAATAAAATCATTAGGGCCATACTCCACCTCTGTATAATTGTACTTAGCCTTAGTTGTTGCCATCCAGATTTTTGCTCCGGGATTTTTCTCTAAAAAGTCCTGAAAATTAATATATCGTTTTACCTCCAGATGCTCCCAGTAATCCATTCCTGCCCTTTTTACCTCCTTTTCACTTAAACGAAAGCCTAATGGCTCAATTAAGTGAAGGGTAGTTCCTGTTGCCACACAGGTTCTTCCGATATTTCCCGTATTTGCCGGAATCTCCGGCTGATGCAGTATAATATTCATCTTTTCCTTCTCTCCTACTATTCTTTCTTAACAGATAACGATTCAACTTAAAAAGAATTTACAAAAAACTGTAATAATTACTTAGATTGGGGAGCAGTTTTTCTTATAAATTCATTTGCCCAAAGGCCAAAACAAGAAAATCCAAAGGATTTTCCCCTATTGCCCCGAATCCTTACCTTAAGATAAAGCTTCTGCCTTGGGACGTTCCAGAAACCGTTGTTCTTCTCCGTTTAAGATTACCTTTGCTCTATCCCCGGTTATTCTTCCGATTACTGCTGCCGGTATCTTCTCTTTTTCCAGTTCACTTAACAAAAGAGAGGAATTTTTTGTTACCATAAGCAAAGCTCCTGCTCCATACAGCTCATAGGGATTTTTTTCTAAAATCTCACATATTTCAATCGTTTCCTGTCGCATGGGAATTTTTCTAAGGTCTACATTGAATCCCACTTCTCTTTCTTCCACCAATTCCCAAAGAGCAGCAAAAATTCCTCCTCGGGATACATCGTGCATTCCCGCAATCTTATGCTTTATGGCAATCCTGCTTTCTTCCAGAACACTTACTTGTGTTTCCCAGGATTTGGCAGCCTCTATAATATAAGCAGGCAGTCTTTCTTTTAATTTATTCTCTTCCCGTCTTGCCAAAAGGCTGGTTCCTGCCAGTCCTGCCCACTTGGTAAGAATAATTTCATCCCCCTCTTCATAGCGGTAAAACTTTTCATGAACCTTATTTTCTTTTTTCCCAAAAACAGTAAGGTTAAGAATAGGTACCTTTACCCCTTCCGTAATCAGGGTATTTCCACCTGCATTCTGCAGATTCAGTTCCTTACAAAGCCGTTCTATTTCTCCGGTATAGGACTGTAATTTTGATTCCAGAATTTTATCCGGTAAAATAAGAGAAGACAATATTCCTACCGGCTCACCTGCAAAAGCGGCCACATTGTTTACTGCCGCCCTTATCTGCAGCCCCAGCTCCTCTAGGGGCTCTATAGAAATGACACAAGTGGTAAGTACACAGCCCTCATTCTCCTTTGGTACAAAAAAGGAACAGTCCGTTCCCACACCTGCTCCCACTGCAATTTCTTCTCTCTTTGTTTTTATTTGTTTTAACACTGACCTTTTTAATACACTTTCAGAAATTTTTCCCGGTCTCATCCGTCACCTCTTGTTTTTTATTCCCATTTCTTATCTTGCTATGGTCTTCAAAATATGCTAAAGTTTGACTTAACAAATGGGACAGCATCACAGCTTCCCGATGTTGATTTTTCTACTATATGAAAAACCTTCCGTAGGCTTTTAATCCTGACATCTTATGATTGATTTAATACATTACTAATGATGCTACGGTGGGAATAATCATAGCAAGAACTAAAATAATAATGATAATGGAAGAAATCAATTTTTTTGACTTTTTATTATAGAAATTAAACATCTTAATCTTACCTTTCAAAACTAGTTTACTTAGGAGGACATTATATATGAAATTCCCTTTTTTGGCAAGTGTTGTAATCTTTATGGTGGTTCTCCACCACAATCTCAGAAAGGGAAAAAAAATAGGAAAGCGGCAAGAGGACTCCTTTTGGAAAAAGGAATATGAAGCTAATACCACAAGAAAACAGCCCTTGGATGATCTGCAGTTTATTACTTTTTCAGCTTCTGAGTATATTCCTGTTCATCTTCTTTCTCCCCATGAGGTTTCTGATTTTTTTGCTTCTTTTCCTCAGCTAAAGGAGATACTGCCTTCTCTTTTAAATCTTTCGGAAGCAAAAATTGTTAATTTAACAGATTATACAAACACAGATTTAAAGTTAAAATATGGAGTAGCAAACTTTAACCTTTTATCGGAATATGAGGAAAACTATCTTTCTTTAATTTCCTATCTCCACCAATATGGACAATGCTACTATGAAGCCGGCTTTTATGAACAGGCCTTAACCATCTTTTCCTATGCTATTTCTATTGGAAGTGACAGTAGTGAAACCTTCATTTTATCTCTTAAGTGCTGTAATACTCTGGGAAAAGATGAGCAGTTTAGAGAAATTATTGAAAAAGCACAACTTCTTTCTTCCCACAGAAAAAATATTATCTTCCGTAAGTTGAAAGAATCCGGTCTATATAACGACTAGCTTCATTTCTGGTCATGGAAGTAATTTCTGCAGCACAGGGAAGATTATGGCGCTCCAAAAGCAAGGTAAGCCGCTGTATCTGAGCCTCAGTAATGGGGCTCTCTTTTTTCACCTTAAAAATCAGCGGTTTTGGAGCAAATAGTTCTTCCTCATAATATAATTCACCCAGCTTTCTATATAGCTCTATGGTTGCCAGAGCATCTGAAAGTGCTCTGTGAGGATGGTATTCTATACCGTAATGGCTGCATAATTTAGGAAGGCTTTTGCTTTCACAATCCCTTACCACTTTTCTAGCTATTTTCAGGGTATCTATCCCCTTTCGTTCAAAGGGTATTTTTTCATTGGTAAAGGCTCTTTTTAAAAAAGAGTAATCAAATAAAACCCTGTGCCCCAATAAAACATCCTCTTCCAAAAATTCCAGAATCTGAGGTAAAATCTCTTTTTGCAGGGGCTGATTTTCCAATTCTTTTTGTGTAATTCCTGTAATCTGTTCTATTCTTTCCTCCAGCTGCTGCCTGGGATTAATCAGAGAGGAAAACTGATCCACAATTTTTCCTTCCCGTACCCTAACCATTCCTATTTCAATTATTCTGTCTGTTTTAGGATTTAGGCCTGTAGTTTCCAAGTCCACACAAACAAAATTTTCCAGTCCCTTCATGATGAACCTTTCTCGTTTTATCATACGAAAATTTTTATTGATCTAATAAGTAACCATACTAGTGCAACGGTTTTAAATTAACTATACCATATCACATGCCTATTTTCCTGATAGCAAAGATTCAAAAAGCCTCAGCGTAGCCCGCTACACCTACGTTTTTTGAACTTCACTCTCAGAAAAATATTCTATGTGAATGGTATAGTTATTTAGAAACCGTTACACTAATCTTTTTTCTTTCTCTGAGTTTTCGCCTTATTGTTTTTCTTATATTCAGGGCAAAGATGCTGTAAAAAGCACTCTTCGCATTTGGGAGTGGGTGCCTTACAAATGGTACGTCCCAAACGAATAATATGAGTATTCCATACAATCCAGTATTCCTTGGGAAGCTCTTTCATTAAATCAAATTCTACCTTTACCGGATCTTCATTTTTTGTAAGTCCCAGCTTTTTGGATATTCTTTTTACATGAGTATCTACTACCACACTGGGCTCATGAAAAATATGTCCTCTTACCACATTGGCCGTTTTTCTTCCCACACCTGCAAGACTAGTCAGGGCATCCAGATCATTGGGAACCTCTCCGCCATGTTTTTCTACCAGTTCCTTACAACAGGCAATAATATTTTTTGCTTTGTTTCGATAAAAGCCTGTGGAATGGATCATCTTTTCCATTTCCTTCAAATCTGCATTGGCAAAATCCTCTGCCGTAACATATTTTTGGAACAAATCCTTGGTCACTATATTTACCCTGTCGTCTGTGCACTGTGCACTGAGCATAGTAGCAATTAACAGCTGCAGAGCATTTTCATGGTTTAGATAGCAGATATATTCTGTTCCGTATTCTTCCAGTATTCTTTCCAATATGGCCTTTGTATTTTTCTTCATGATTCGCCTTTCTTTTCCTGCAAATGGATAACCTTCGCCTCTTTCGTTAATGGATTTCTTCTTTTATAATCAAAAATAACCGGCTCACTATCTTTACATAATCTGCAGTTTCCCTTCTCCCATACACTGTAAGTAAAGATTTCTAAATGAGTCATTTTAGACAGCTGCTTACTGTTATATTCCCTATATTCTGCAAGTAGAGTTCTCTCCTCCTCTTCCCTTTTATAAATCTCATAACTGATTTCTTTATAATGATCAGGAAAAATTGCAAAATCAGGTCTTGTTTTTACCTTCTCTCTTAAGTATAAATCAAAAATTAATAGCTGAGTATACATTTCTTTTTTTTCTTCTGCCTTCATTACACAAAAATCCAGCAGAATTTGATAGCGGTAGGTTCTGGCAGGACTGTTTAACAGGTATCCCCTATCTTCATAAAAGAACGCCAATTCTTCATATAAGTCAAAAGGTGTATTGAACTCCTTTACCAGCATAGCCATGGTGTAAGTAAACTGGCTGCTGTTATAGAAAATCTCCACCATTTCCTCAATTCTTTTTAATCTTAAAATTTCTTCATAAGAAATCCACTTAGTATACAACACTTCATAGGGAGGCTTTGTAGTATAAAACAAGCCATATTCCTTGGCATTTCTCCACATTTTTGCCCCCTTTAATACTTTTAAAAATCCCAGCTGCAACTGGTTCGGCTCCATTTCATAAACCTGATTAAAGGAATGTTTAAAGGTTTCATAATCTTCAAAGGGAAGCCCTGCAATTAAATCCAAATGCTGATGGATATTGCTATAGCTGTTCATGGCCGCCACGTTTTTTTGCAATACCGCAAGATCCATGGTTCGGTCAATCTCTTTAATGGTGGCAGGATTTGTAGACTGAACGCCAATTTCTAATTGAATCAGACCTGGACGCATTTTTTTAAATAATTCCAGTTCTTCCTCCCTGATTAAATCTGCAGACACTTCAAAATGAAAATTAGTAATTCCGTTATCTTCCTTTAAAAGATATTTCCAGATTTCCAGAGCATGATTTCTGTTACAGTTGAAGGTACGGTCAATAAATTTAACCTGCATTACCTTTTTATCTAAAAAAAACTTCAGCTCTTCCTTTACCTTATCCAGGCTTCGAAATCTAAGCTGCTTATCAATAGAGGAAAGACAGTAACTGCAGCGATAAGGGCAGCCTCTGCTGCTTTCATAATATACAATGCGATTGGCAAATTCCTTCATATCTTTATAAATAAAGGGAATTTGATCCATGGAAAGAAGCTTACGCTCACTGTTTTGTATGGCTTCTTCTTCCTTCTTCTCCTCATTCTTCTTAGGAGTTATAATTCCTTCAATCTTTGGTAGTTTATTCTCATTTTCTTTTTTACTGTAAAATTTACATAACTGAAGAAATAGCTCCTCTCCTTCCCCTTCCATAATTCCCTGAAGGAAGGGATATTCCTGTAAAATCTTTTCTGCCGTAAAGGATACCTCCGGTCCGCCCAAATAAATCTTTATCCCCGGCAAAAGTTTAGAAAGCTCTGTAATGATTTCCTGTATATATTCCCAATTCCAGATATAACAGGAAAATCCAATGATATCCGGCCGCTTCTTATAAATATCTCCGTAAATATTTTCCACCCGGTGATTAATGGTATATTCTGCAATCTCAATTCTGCACTGTTCTTTTTCCTCTATACTTAAATACTCTCCGGCATATGTTGCCAGAGAGTATACTGCAGGATTTGAGTGAATGTATTTTGCATTTATTGCTGCTAATAAAATCTTCATTCCTTATTCCTTTTTTATTCTTTCTTAAACTTCCACCTCTATAAAGAGCTGATAAAACGAAGGAAGGCCTTTTGTCCTTCTTCATTTCGTTTATAAACACCTGCATCCTCCAAGACTTTGCTAAAGACGATGCCGATTTCCTCCCTGAGAATATCCATAATATTCTCTTCTGTGTACGCATCATATTTAGGTAAAAATTCCTCTACCCAGTCTGCATGCTTTTCTAAAGACTCCCTCTTTCTAATATCCTCTCCCCTTAAAATTGCCTGAGACAATTCTTCCATCTCCTGTTTTAATCTTGCCGGAAGTACTGCCAATCCCATTACTTCAATAAGACCGATATTTTCTTTTTTAATGTGATGAAGGTTGGCATGAGGATGATATACTCCAAGAGGATGTTCCTTGGTGGTAATATTATTTCTTAATACCAGATCTATTTCAAAAAATTCTCCTCGTTTTCTTGCAATGGGAGTAATGGTATTATGAGGCTCATTGTCAGTATAGGCATAGATAAAGGCCTCCTCATCCGTATATTCTCTCCAACTGTCAAGAATATGATCTGCCAGAGCAATAATCCGCTGTGTATCCCTTCCCTTTAAACGGATAACCGACATGGGCCATTTTACAATTCCTGCTTCCACATCTTCAAAGCCTTTTATCTCAAACCGGGTTTCTACCGATGCCTTTGCCATGGCAAATTCATAATTTCCCCCCTGGAAATGATCATGACTTAAAATAGAGCCTCCTACAATAGGAAGGTCTGCATTAGAGCCTACCATATAATGAGGGAACTGCTTTACAAAATCAAATAATTTACAAAAGGTATCATGTTCTATTTTCATGGGAGTATGAGCACTGTTAAATACAATACAATGTTCATTATAGTATACATAGGGAGAATACTGGAATCCCCAGTCTGTATCATTAATGGTAATGGGAATGATACGATGATTCTGTCTTGCGGGATGATTCATTCTTCCTGCATAGCCTTCATTTTCCATGCATAAAAGACATTTGGGATATCCGCTTTGTTTTGCCAGCTTGGCAGCTGCAATGGCTTTTGGATCCTTTTCCGGTTTGGAAAGATTAATGGTAATATCAATATCACCATATTCTGTGGTTGTAATCCATTTTTGATCCTTACACACACGATATCTTCTGATATAGTCTGTATCCTGACTGAACTTATAATAAAAATCTGTAGCTGCTTTTGGTGACTCTTCCCTGTAAATCTTCCAAAACTTACGAATTACTTCGCTGGGACGGGGAAGCAATTTACTCATTACCTTAGTATCAAATAGATCTTTACTGGTAATATCATCTTCAATAAGTTTTTGTTCCACTGCATAATCCAGCATATCCTTTAAAATTTCCTCTAAAGAAAGCTCAGTCTCCCAAACTAAATTTTCTTCCATCTCATCCAGTCCAAATACTTCCAAAAGACTGTTAATGGTAAAAATTTCATCTTCCTTTTCCAGCAATCCTTCTCTTACTCCATAATTAACCAGCTGTTTAATTCTTGTACAAATCATGTCACACTCTCCCTATATGATAATTAGGCACCAAAAGCCTGATATAGTAATTTTATATTTACATCGCAAAGCGAGAAAATCAAATTGATTTTCTCGCTTTTATATTTAACTGTTATTTATAACACACCGGGACCATCTCCCAATTCTACCACATAGAAATCTGCTGCATATCCGATTTTTTCTTTATAAGCACTACCAACCTTTTCAATAAAGGTATCAATAGCGTCATCCTTTACGATACTTACGGTACAGCCACCAAAGCCTGCCCCTGTCATACGAGATCCGATTACCCCTTCAATCTTCCAAGCTTCTTCTACTAAAGTATCCAGTTCAATACCGGTTACCTCATAATCATCTCTTAAGGAAACATGGGAAGCATTCATCAACTCACCAAAAAGAGTAATTTCATTATTCTGAAGTGCTTCTACTGCTTTTATCGTTCTCTGATTTTCATATACGGCATGTTTTGCACGTTTTACTCTTACTTCATCCTTAATTGCACTCTTATATTCCTCAAACTGCTCTTCTGTGAGCTCACCAAGAGCTTTAATATCCACAACCTTCTGAAGCTCTGCCAATGCAGTTTCACATTCACTTCTTCTTTCGTTATATTTGGAATCTCCCAATCCACGTTTTTTGTTACTGGAAGCAATAACAATTTTTGCATTTTCCAATTTAATAGGTGCATAGGTAAAGGATAAGTCAGCAGTATCTAAAAAGATAGCATGATCTTTTTTTCCCATGGCAATGGAAAATTGATCCATAATACCACAGTTTACAC
The DNA here is from genome assembly GCA_017520155.1 of Lachnospiraceae bacterium. Lineage (GTDB taxonomy): Bacteria > Bacillota > Clostridia > Lachnospirales > Lachnospiraceae > SFDP01. Next base: position 487 of record JAFXGR010000070.1, on the reverse strand, counting down.
CATTGAAATTATTTTCGGAATACTGCCCGATTAAAGCCAAATCCTGATTGGTTACATCAAAACCAAAGAAATCTCTTAAAATAAATCCGGTTAATACCTCTACAGAAGCAGAAGAAGAAAGTCCTGAACCATTGGGAATAGTACCATTTAACAATAAATCAATACCACAATCCATCTTCATTCCCCTTTCAGCAAAGGCCCACATTACTCCCTTGGGATAGTTGGTCCATCCTGCTTCTTTGGCCGGCTTTAACTCTTCAAGACTAGATTCAATTACTCCCAATTTATCAAAGTTCATGGAATAAAATCTTAATTTATTGTCCTGACGTTTTCTTGCCACACCAAAGGTTCCGATGGTTAAGGCTGCCGGAAACACATGACCTCCGTTATAATCCGTATGTTCCCCGATCATATTTACACGTCCCGGAGCAAAAAATGCCTTTGCACCCTCAGTGTCCCCAAATACTTCTCCAAATCGTTTTAAAAT
>JAFXGR010000069.1 GCA_017520155.1 Lachnospiraceae bacterium | reverse complement strand
GAAAGTTTAGTGATTAAGATTCCCGGGATTTATCTTTGAAAACTGTCAATTCTCTGCTTATGGACAGCTCTCAAAGACAAAAAAGGGATAGGGGTTACCGTAAACTTAAGGAAGCTGATTTTCAGATACCGATGAGGAAAGAGTTTTTGCCTGTTCCAAAGAAGAAGCAATGGCATCTAAAAGAATCATGGAAGTATACTTATTTTCCTCAGAATAATTAATATTTTCCAGACTTTGTTCACGGATAATTTCTGCAGAGAGATGGTTAAGTGTTGGTTCCATCAGAGGATACATTACACTTACTGCATCTTCTAAATTATGGAGGGATATAGAAGTGATGGAATCCTCATCCACGGTGACCATAACATCTACCACATTTCCCTGAAAGGTAAGGGAGGTAGTATATTGTCCGGGAGTATAAATACCGGCGGAATCTTCAGCTTCTTTATTTGAAGAAAACATCAGAATAATAAGAAAGACAAAAACAAGAGCTAATAGGATAAAAAGACCGGTATATATTAGCTCCTTCATATGTAAAACGATTATTTTTGCTTTTTTGTTCATAATAGACTCCCATCTTTGGCGGAGATATTCTCCGGCCTTTTTTGTATTTGATATATCATACGCCGGTAAGGAGAAGATTATGACAAAAACTCTGTACGAAGAGGAGAAACTGTTATATAGTAAAATCGGAAAAAGGAAAAGAAAAATGGAATTAGAATTAGAGGTAAAAATCGATGCAGGAATATTGTATGATTATATGCTGCATCATACGTATGGAAGTTTCCAGGGAGTAATAGGTACTGCCATAGGGGCCCTAATGATTGTAGGATTTGCGGCTACTCAGTACGTAGTTTGGTTAATAGGAGGATTGGTTCTTCTGGCCTATCTTCCCTGGAGTTTATTTTTAAAAAGCAGACAGCAAATGGCAAATACTCCTGCTTTTCGTGAGCCTTTGCATTATCGTATTACCGAGCAGGGAGTGGAAATATCACAAGGACAAATAAAAGAATTTCAAGCCTGGGAACAAATGTATAAGGCTTCCTCAACAGGAAAAAGTATTATCTTATATACATCAAAAGTCAATGCCAGTATTTTTCCCAGAAAAGATTTAAGAGAGAAAGAAGTGGCCTTAATTGAAATGATTTCAAAGCACATGGATACAAAGCGTGTTAAGATTAAAGCCTAGGGAGAAAAAAATATGATATTCGAAAGCTTTAGCGAAGAAGATACCTTTGCCTTGGGGGAAAAAATAGGAAGTGAGGCAAAGGAGGGGGAGGTATACACCCTGATTGGTGATTTGGGAGTGGGAAAAACAGCATTTACCAAGGGGGTTGCCAAGGGCTTAGAGATAAAGGAACCGATTTGCAGTCCCACATTTACCATTGTTCAGGTTTATGATGAAGGAAGACTTCCCTTTTATCATTTTGATGTATATCGTATTTCGGACGTAGAAGAAATGGAAGAAATAGGATTTGAAGATTATATTTATTCTAAGGGAGTAAGTATGATTGAATGGGCAAATCTGATTGAAGAAATTTTACCTCCTTCTTATCAGCAAATTTTAATTGAAAAGGATTTGGAGAAGGGATTTGACTATCGCAGGATTACCATAGAAAGGATAGAGTCCTAAAATGAGAATATTAGCTATTGACAGTTCCGGACTGGTAGCCAGTGTGGCACTGATAGATGATGGAGAGTGTATTGGGGAATATACCATAAATTATAAAAAAACACACTCTCAAACTCTGGTTCCCATGTTGGATCAGGTAAGAAAGATGATTGATTTGGATTTAACAACTATTGATGCCATTGCAGTAGCGGCCGGTCCCGGCTCCTTTACCGGACTTCGTATTGGATCAGCAACGGCAAAAGGATTGGGGCAGGCCTTAAACAAGCCCTTAATTTCTATACCTACAGTAGATGGTTTGGCTTACAATCTGTATGGAACGGATAAGCTGATCTGCCCTTTAATGGATGCCAGACGAAATCAGACCTATACCGGACTTTATGAATTTAAAAGAGAAGAAGAAGGATGGAGTCTGGAAATAGTAAAGGCTCAATGTGCAGTAGCCTTGGAGGAGATTATAGAAAGTATTAATAAGAGAAACAGAGAAGTAATATTTTTGGGAGATGGAGTTCCTGTTTTTAAAAAGCAGCTGGAAGAGCAGCTTCAGGTTCCCTTTTCTTTTGCACCGGCCAGCTGTAACAGGCAGAGGGCAGCAGCAGTGGGAACCTTGGCGTTGTCCTACATGAAGAAGGGGAAAATACAGACAGCAGCAGAGCATGAGCCGGAATATTTAAGACTTTCTCAGGCGGAAAGAGAACGAAATGAAGGAAAAAAACATGGAAATTAGAATTGAGCCTCTTCAGGAATGTTATTTAGATCAGGTATGTGCCCTGGAAGAGGAGGTGTTTTCCATGCCCTGGCACAGAGAGTCCTTTCAGGAAATGATAGAGGATAAAAATGCCTGTTATTTGGTGGCATTACACCAAGAGGAAGTGGTGGGGGCCTGTGGCCTTAGAAATATTGTGGGAGATGGGGAAGTTACTAATGTGGTAACGAAAAAAGCTTATCAAAACAGAGGAATTGGAGCCACTTTACTAAATCAGCTTTTTTCCATTGGAAGAACAATGGGAGTGGAGGCCTATACTTTGGAAGTAAGAGTAAGTAACCGGCCTGCCATTCATTTATATCAAAAATTAGGCTTCAAGGAAGAAGGGATTCGTAAAAATTTTTATGAAAAACCAAGAGAAGATGCTTTAATCATGTGGAAAAGATAAGGTCTCCTGTTACTATTTACCATAAAAATTTGTGCTCAAAACTTATATACTTAAGAGGAGGGGAAAAAATAAGTATAGAAAAAGAGGGCGTCATCTATGAGAAAATATGAAAAAACAGTAAGAGAAGAAGAAACTTTACGAGAGGTAATCTGTAACCAATGCGGAAAAAAACTGAAGGTAGAGGATGGTATTGTAAAGGAAGGATGCTTTCAGGCGGAGTATGCTTTTGATTATTTCAGTGAAAAGGACGGATATATCTACAGTTTTGATTTATGTGAGAGATGCTTTGATCTATGGATTAAAGAATTTCAGTACCCGGTACGGATACGGGAAGTAAAGGAATTTATGTAATAGAAAGGATAGCTGTATAAACATGATGGCTATCACAGAGGTTATTAATCATGTTGGATGTTTGCTTATTGGGAACGGGAGGTATGATGCCCCTTCCCTACCGTTGGCTCACCTCACTGATGGTACGTTACAACGGAAAAAGTATTTTAATTGATTGCGGAGAGGGAACGCAGATTGCAATGAAGGAAAAAGGATGGAGTCCAAAACCCATTGATATTATTTGCTTTACCCATTATCATGCAGATCATATCAGCGGGCTGCCGGGAATGCTTTTAACTATGGGAAATGCAGAAAGGACAGAGCCCCTTTTGATGATTGGTCCTAAAGGATTGCATCGAGCAGTGTCTGCTCTTAGGGTCATTGCACCGGAGCTGCCATTTGAAATTATATGTCAGGAATTAACGGAACCTTCTCAGCGTTTGCAATTTCAGGGATTTTGTATTGAGGCATTTCGTGTAAATCATAATGTAACCTGTTACGGTTACAATATTCAGGTGCCAAGAGCCGGAAAGTTTGATCCTGCCAGAGCAGAAGCTTTAGGATTGGAAAAACGGTATTGGGGAAAACTGCAAAAAGGAGAAGCAGTAGAACTGGAAGGGAAGGTTTATGAACCTTCTATGGTAATGGGAGAGGAGCGAAAGGGAATTAAATTAACCTATTGCACAGATACAAGACCTACGGCAAGTATTGTAGAGCATGCCCTGAACTCGGATCTGTTTATTTGTGAAGGAATGTATGGAGAGCCGGAAAAGAAACAAAAGGCAAAAGAATATAAGCATATGACCTTTTATGAAGCGGCGGAGTTGGCTAAAAAGGCAGAAGTTAAGGAATTATGGCTGACCCATTACAGTCCCTCTTTAACAAGACCTGAGGAGTATATGAAAGAGGTAAGAGCTATCTTTGAAAATGCAGTTGCAGCAAAGGATGGAAGAACAGTAGAGTTAAATTTTCCACAGGACTAGGGAATAGAAAGGAGTAGGGATGAAACGATTTAAAACACCAAGAGGAGCATTTTTTTTGTTACTGGCAGTAGGTTGTGTCCTTCTTGCCTATTATTTGCTGACCTTAGAGGCACAAAAGAATAAACCGGAAGACATGGTACAGCTTACTCCGGTACAGGAAATTTTGTCCAGGGATTTAGAGAGAAACTATCCCAATACACCTAAGGAAGTAATTCGCTACTACAGTGAATTGACAAAATGCTTTTATAATTATGAACATTCGGAAGAGGAAATCAGACAGTTGGGGTTAAAGGCCCTGGAACTATATGATAAAGAACTGGCAGAAAACAAAGATCAGGATAAATACCTGGGAGATTTAAGAAGAGAAATTATAGACTTTAAATCCAAGGGATTTACGATTTCTTCCTACTCCACATCTCCCAGTACAGATGTGTTTTATTTTAGTGAAGACGGCTATGATTTTGCCAGACTTTACTGTACCTACTATATCAGAAGCGGAACGGCTACACAGCCGTTGGAGGAACAGTTCTTACTGAGAATTGATGAAAACGGCCATTGGAAGATTTATGGCTGGGATGAAGCGAAATAAGTAAGATTACAGCAGAACAGGAAATAGAGAGGAATGGAAAAAAAAGATATTTATATTCTGGCAATAGAAAGCTCCTGTGATGAAACAGCGGCAGCAGTAGTGAAAAACGGAAGAGAAGTTCTATCCAATGTAATCTCTTCTCAAATTGAATTACATACAATTTACGGAGGTGTAGTGCCGGAAATTGCTTCAAGAAAGCATATTGAAAAAATTAATCAGGTAATAGAACAGGCCTTGGAAGAAGCATCAGTAGATTTTGAGAAAATTGATGCTATTGCGGTTACTTATGGTCCCGGTCTTGTGGGAGCACTTCTTGTAGGGGTATCTGCAGCAAAAGCTTTAGCATTTGCGTTAAATAAGCCTTTAATTGGTGTGCATCATATAGAAGGACATATTAGTGCCAACTATATTGAAAACAGGGAACTGAAGCCTCCTTTTCTTTGCCTTGTGGTGTCCGGTGGACACTCTCACCTGGTGCAGGTAAAGGATTACGGAGAATATGAAATTATTGGAAGAACAAGGGATGATGCTGCCGGTGAAGCTTTTGATAAGGTGGCAAGAGCTATTGGATTAGGATATCCCGGAGGACCAAAGATTGATAAACTGTCAAAGGAAGGAAATCCTGAGGCTATTCATTTTCCCAGAGCAAAGGTGGGGGAGAGTGAATATGATTTTAGCTTCAGTGGATTAAAATCTTCTGTTCTGAATTATATTAACGGTTGTCAGATGAAGAATCAGCCTATTTGTCCGGCTGATGTGGCGGCCTCTTTTCAAAAAGCAGTAATTGATGTTTTAGTGGATCACTCTATGCAGGCCGTAAAGGAATACGGGGTAAAACAATTTGCTATTGCAGGAGGGGTGGCCTCCAACGGACATTTAAGGCAAGCGGTAAAAGAAGGCTGCGAAAAAAATCATGTGGAATTTTACTATCCATCACCCATTTATTGTACAGATAATGCAGCGATGATTGGGTGTGCTGCATATTATGAGTTTATAAAAGGCAATTTTCACGATTATGATTTAAATGCAGTTCCTAATCTGAAATTAGGAGAAAGAGTATAAAGATAATGAAGATTACAGCTATATGTCTTGCTGCAGGGCAGGGAAAAAGAATGGAAAGTAAGATACAAAAACAGTATCTGTTGCTAAAGGAAAAGCCGGTGTTGTATTATTCATTGAAATGTTTTCAGGAAAGCAGAGTAGATGAGGTTATTCTTGTAGTGCCTTCAGGAGAAATAGAATACTGCAGAAAAAACATAGTAGAAAAATATGGATTTTCAAAGGTGAAGTATGTCCTGGAGGGAGGAAAAGAAAGATATCATTCCGTAATACAGGGATTATCTGTAATAGAGGACGCGGATTTGGTGATGATCCATGATGGAGCCAGACCTTTTCTTAAGTCAGAAATAATAGAACGCTGTATAGAAGGGGCAAGCCGTTATCGTGCCTGTATTGTAGGAATGCCGGTAAAAGACACAATTAAAGTGTTGGATAAGGAGCAAAGAATAGAGTCCACGCCTCAAAGAAGCAGCTTGTGGCAGGTACAGACTCCCCAATGTTTTGACTATTCCTTAATAAGGGAGGCTTACCGGAAGCTTGAAAAAGAGGAAAAAACAGCAAAAATGACAGATGTGAGTATTACAGATGATGCCATGGTAGTAGAATATTTTATGGACCAAAAAGTAAAAGTAGTGGAAGGAAGTTATCAAAATATAAAGATTACAACTCCTGAAGATATGATTGTTGCCAATGCATTTTTGGAAGAAGAATAACAGATTGAAAAAAATAGAAAAAAATGAAAAAAAGTAGTTGACAGTAGAGTGTATATTTGCTAGAATCATTTTTGCGCTACAGAGAAGCGAAGAATAACACGGAGGGGTATCGAAGTGGTCATAACGAGGCGGTCTTGAAAACCGTTTGTCCGAAAGGGCGCGTGGGTTCGAATCCCACCCTCTCCGCTTTGCGATAAAGTAAAAATAATAATATACAGTATCTCAGTGATTTTGGAGAAGTACCCAAGTGGCTGAAGGGACACCCCTGGAAAGGGTGCAGGTCGTTAATAGCGGCGCGAGGGTTCAAATCCCTCCTTCTCCGTTTTACTATCAGAGAAAAGATGACTTGAAAAAAAGATAAAAAACTTTTGAAAAAAGTTGTTGACAAAGAGAAGAAACTGTGATAGTATGATTAAGCTGTCGCGAGGGAAACAAAGCGACAACAAACAGAACCTTGATAAATGAACAGCAATGCAATCTCGAAAATTCTATAAGAGTTAAAGAGAACGCGTCTATACAGACGAACCTAAAAAACAGTAAAGCATGAGAGATCATGACGGACACAAAAGCTATCGTTCAACGGTAGACAG